>CAZPWU010000068.1:0-8433 GCA_964590325.1 uncultured Anaerolineaceae bacterium
GGCGCGGGCAGTATCGGGGTTGTCGGTGATACCCAAGCCCATGGAAAAATCCGCCCATGTGTTGACCTTTGCCATCGTCCCGCTTACCCAGGCATATTTCTCGTCCAATGAAAACGGCATCGTTTGCTGAGGGTTACTGGCAAAGCTCAGTAAGCCAGTCGGTCCACCCGGGATGTATCCCAGGTTGGCGTACTGGGTATAGACTGTTGCCAGACGGGCGCTGTTATCTGCAATTGACCGTTCAGCCAATGCTGGTCCGGTCGGCGAAGTTGAGACCAGAGCCAAATATGCATTCCTGCTCATCAAGTTTTGGACTACCGCGCCAGAGGCAGCCTCCATCTCGCCTGACAGAGCCGGCTCATAATCAAATGATAAAAGCACCGCTGCTCCAGCCGGCAATGTGTCGATATTTTTTTGAACGTTCAGGATTTCAACAGGCGCACTTCCAGCATCTGGCAGAGGCATGACTTCGACACCAGACCACAGCGTCCAGAGGACAACCAGAGCCAGAAGGAGTCCAATGACGATCCGGAAAACATTTTGAGGTGAAATAACCGCCGGTTGCGGGATTGGTTTGGGTTTGCCCTCGGAGACCAATGCTTCTTTTAACAAGTTAATCCGGGCTTGCTGAACATCCGAAACCTGCAGCCTGATCGAATAGACCGGAGGTTTTCGAATGGGCGCAGCCCCAGACTCGGGTGGTAAAACACCACGCAGACCAGATAATGGTCCAGACGTCTCCAACCGCTCATCGGTCTCATCCTTGTAAGCAAGGACCGGAGCTACTGCTTCGACCGGGCGCATGGCTTCTAACCAGCTCGGTAGTTGAGCGGGGGCAAGCGCTGGAACATGCTCTGTCTCATCGGGGGATTCTGCCTCGGAGGGGATTTCTTCGGGTTTTAGCTGTGAGAGCCAATCGGGCAGCGCTGTCAGGTCTGGGGTCTCAACGCCTTCCCCGCCTGTCTCAGACGGCAAACCCAAAGAGGCTGCCTCTTTTTCATCCATCGCAAAGGCCGGCACGCTACCTTCGGAAGCTGTTTGCGCGGCACCTACACCCAACCGCGACAGCCAGTCTGGTTCAGGTTCTTCTACCGCGGGAGCTACTTCAGGCTGACCGCCAGATGTCTCCAGCTCCGATGGAGCGGGGCCGACCGGTTCTGACTTCCTGATCTTTGCAAGCCAATCTGGAACAGCCTCTTGGGGCACGGGTGCCGGTGGTTCAGCCCCGGATAAAGCGCTGGCTTCACCAACTTCTTCAGAGGCGTTAAACTGCTCAAGAGTTGGTTTACTCGCTTCAGCAGCGGCTGTTTCACTTAGTTCCGAAAGCCACTTGGGTTCTGCCTGTGTGGGAGCTGGAGTCTCAGATGGTGGAACCTGTTCAGCCGATTTCAGCCATTCTGGAAAGGCCTCTGGCTCTTGTTTTGAAGTTGACTCCGGTTCTGCCAATCCAGACAGCCAGTCAGGCACCTCTCCAGCAGGCTGTGCTGAGGCCACCTCAGCCTGCTCCGGCTGTTCAGGAGCAGATAACTGACCCCCATCGGAATCCTCGACCTGCCGGCGCATATGGATGCGCTTCATCCAATCCGGTTCTTCCCCACCTTGAATAGCCTCTTCTTCAGGAGCATTCTCGGGCAGAGACTCTGCTGAGTCGTCTCGTGAAGTCAGACCCGCTAACCAATCGGGGAATTCTTCCTTTTCAAGAGGACCAGAGGGCAAGGTCTGTTCTGAGATGTCTCCAAAAGCTGGAGTCTGGGATTCAACTTCAGGCTGAGGTTTAGCTCGAGACTGTTCAGCCTCTTGGTCTTCAGGCATTCCCATACGGGCTAACCAATCGGGCAGGTCCTCTGGCGGAGTCGGGGTAAGATGCTCTCCATCATAGTCCACTTCAGGCTCTTCAGCCTCATCCTGCTGGCGAAGGTCGCTTAGCCAATCGGGGAAGGCTGGTTCCTCACCTGCCGCCTCGGCTTTCTTCTCCGGACCGACCTGGTCCTGAGGAGGTGTGACGATCAAGGGCCTCAAACGAGCCTGGCAGTACTGGCAGACTTCCAATTCTGGCTGGTTGGGTTTACCACACATGGGGCAGCGGACATCAGCCATAGATTATTATCCCCCGTAAGGACGGTCAGTGCCCATCAGAATGCGTAAACCGGTGGCAATAGTACCAAGCGCCACACCTAATAAGATCCCACGCGCCCCTGCCACAGATAGCACCTGAGCGATAAAATTACGTATTGAACTTAAGCCGGGTATGACGCCGATCAGATAGATGGGTGCCGTCCCCAGTAAGACGACCAGCGCCGCAACCAGGAAAATGACGGAGAATGAATTCGTCCGGCGCCGCAGCAATCGAGCACTGGTTAACGCCAGAACCACTGCCAAGATAGCCATCAGGCTAGTCTCGGCTGGGATCTGGAAGTTATTGAAAATCCACATCGACCAGGGTCCAGTCGGTGAGTCCCACCCCACGACAGCCAGAGTAAGGATGAAGGAGATGATGAGGATCACACTGTATACGGCTTCTGGCTTGTTGCTTTGGATTTTACGCCAGTGAACGGATAAAAGGTTGACCACCCCCACCAGCAGAGCAAATGCCGCCACACCGACAGCCCAAAATACCAGGATATTTCGGACATCGCCAAAAATACCTGGCACAAAATATCCTAACAGGACCAATATCCCCACCCCAATCGCAACAGCAGCAGAAAACGGTGCTTTCACAGCGAACCTACCAATTTGGCAATAGCCCCTAAGAGGATAATTGCCACGATCACCCAACGGAATATATCTTGCGTGCGCAAGCTGGCAAGGTGCATCAGCCCTGAACCGAGATAAGCCCCTCCGGCATATAACTCTTCTCCAATCAGGGGCTCCTGAGCCGCGGCATACAAGACTGCCTGAACTGGGACCTGGTCAGTCCCGGCGACGGTCAGACTGCCTTTGCGATCACCTGCTTCAATGATAAGGGCCACTTCCAAGCCAAAATGACCGGCTATTACATTGGCAGATACTTGCTCATCATAGATAACCGGCATAGCTCCGGCTGCATATGAAAACGGTGTCAGACCGCTGACGCGCCCTGAATTGGGGTCATATTGACCCTCTGCTGCCATAGCCCGGTTGGCAGCCCGGATGGTGTCCTGGCTTAACATGGCCAGAGTCCCATCTCCGGAGGTAGCAACCGGTGGGCGATCGCTGATCGAAGCGGCGCGCGTGATCCGTTCTAACATAGATAAACCCGCCAGGGCCGGAGCGCTTGGCTGACCGCTGGTGCTTTCCCACCCAATGGAGATATGCAGGCGGGTACCAGACTCCACAGCCAGGCCAACCACACGACGCAGGCGTGCAAAGGCGGAGATGTCACGGATGTTGCGTCCGGGACGGTTCCTGCTCCTCACAGCCATGACAACCATCCCACCGAAGAAGACCAGGACAAACGCCAGACCGATGATATCACTCGATAAAATATTCACGACCGGTCGCCCTCTCGAAGCAAGGTTGTAAATGCATGAGTCTGTGCCTTATCTTCCAGCAGTGCCGCCAGCGCCTCTATGCTATCATTAGAGACGAGGGGGCTTAGAAGAGGCTGGCTAAGATAAACTGCTTGTGCACCTAACACGTTCATCGGGCCAGCCGCTTCCAGGAACGCAGCTACAATACCCTGCACCCCCCAGCGATGCAAGTTCTCGGCCCAAACACGCCAGATGTGGCGGTTGATGGTCATTGTATCAGTATAGCACACTTATTCCAATCCTGTAAAACGCCCGACCAATACAAAAAACTTCGACAATGAGATTATTTTATATCCGCACTTCTGGCAGGTCAAGCGAGTGCGTATAGGTTTTTTCTCCCTGTATTGGATATGTTTACGAACTATGACAATTAACCACCATTTTTCATGTCATATATAACTTGGTGAGCCGGTGAAGTGGCGCTAAACTTAAGAGTTGGAATAATGGATTTCCTATAAAAAGGGTTCAAATTGTCAAAAAATAAATGGAGTAACCCACAATGACAAAGCAAATGGTCAATATTGACGGCAACGAAGCCACTGCTTACGTTGCCCATAAGGTAAATGAGGTCATTGCTATCTACCCCATCACCCCTTCCTCAACGATGGGTGAATTCGCTGACGAATGGTCGACAGCCAAACGGCCGAACCTGTGGGGCACGGTCCCCCTGGTAATCGAGATGCAGTCCGAAGGGGGCGCGGCTGGCGCTGTCCATGGCGCACTGCAAGCTGGGGCGCTTACAACGACTTTCACTGCCTCTCAAGGGCTGCTACTGATGATCCCCAACATGTTCAAGATCGCCGGCGAGCTGACCTCTACAGTATTTCACGTATCAGCGCGCGCTTTGGCCGCGCATGCCCTTTCAATCTTCGGCGATCACTCGGACGTGATGGCCACCCGAAGCACCGGCTTCGGCATGATCGCCTCTAACTCGGTCCAGGAGGCGCACGATTTTGCCCTGATTTCTCAGGCCGCCACGCTGGAGGCGCGCGTCCCCTTCCTCCACTTCTTCGATGGCTTCCGTACTTCCAGTGAGGTTAACAAAATTGAGCTGCTCGATGACGAAACCATGCGGGCAATGATTGATGACGAACGGGTGCGTGATCATCGCGCTCGTTCCCTATCGCCCGATCATCCCTACATCCGCGGCACCGCTCAAAACCCCGATGTATACTTCCAGGGTCGTGAGGCAGCAAACGCCTACTACCTGGCCTGCCCGGGCATCGTCCAGAAAGCAATGGACAAGTTCGCCTCGCTGACCGGGCGGCAATATCACCTGTTTGATTATGTCGGCGCACCGGATGCTGAGCGCGTGATCATCATCATGGGCTCGGGGGCTGAGACTGCCAGCGAAACGGCGCTCTACCTTACCGAACACGGCGAGAAAGTGGGCGTTCTTAAAGTGCACCTGTATAGACCCTTCTCGGTTGAACATTTTATGATGACCCTCCCAACCACTGTAAAAGTGATCGCCGTCCTGGACCGCACCAAGGAACCCGGCGCGGCCGGCGAACCCCTTTACATCGATATCGTTAACGCTATTGTAGAAGGTAAACTGGCAACTTTCAACGATCAACCCAAAGTCATTGGCGGGCGTTATGGCCTCGCTTCTAAAGAGTTCACCCCCGCCATGGTCAAAGGCATCTTCGATGAAATGCTCAAGCCCGAACCGAAAAACCACTTTACCATAGGCATCATTGACGACGTCTCTCATACCAGTCTGGCTTACGATGCCAATTTTTCCATAGAGACCCCCGAGACGGTACGCTGCGTGTTTTGGGGTCTGGGCGCCGACGGCACTGTGGGCGCGAATAAGAACTCCATCAAGATCATCGGTGAGGAAACCGATAACTACACCCAGGGTTACTTCGTCTATGACTCAAAGAAGTCCGGCTCGCTGACGATCTCCCACCTGCGCTTTGGGCCCAAGCCCATCCATGCACCATACCTGATCACCCACGCCAGCTTCGTCGCTTGCCACCTGTTCACTTTCCTCGAACGCTACGACATGCTTAAGTATGCCGTACCGGGTGCTGTATTCCTGCTGAACAGCATTTACGGTCCTGAGGAGGTCTGGGATCACCTGCCACGCGAAGTGCAGCAAACCATAATTGAAAAGAAACTGCGTTTTTATGTCATCGACGCCTACGAGGTGGCACATGCCACCGGTATGGGTGGGCGCATCAATACGATCATGCAGACCTGTTTCTTCGCTATCAGCGGTGTCCTGCCTCGAGAGCAGGCGATCACAGAGATCAAGAAGAGTATTAAGAAGACGTATGGCAAGCGTGGTGAAGCCGTAGTCCAGAGGAACTACGACGCGGTAGACCAGACCCTTGCTCACCTCCACGAAGTGAAGGTCCCAGATAAGGTGACCAGCACCCTGACACGCCGTCCAACTGTGCCTGCCGAAGCCCCTGACTACGTGCGTGAGGTGTTGGGTACGATCATCGCTGGGGATGGAGACAGTCTGCCCGTCAGTGCTTTCCCGGTCGACGGCACCTTCCCTTCGGCGACCACGCGCTGGGAAAAACGTAACATCGCCCTTGAAATCCCCGTCTGGGAGCAAGACCTTTGTATTCAGTGCGGTAAATGCGTCTTTGTCTGCCCACACGCTGTTATCCGGGCTAAAGTTTATGACCCCAAATACCTGGCAAGCGCCCCAGCAACCTTTAAATCGATGGATGCCAAATGGAAGGAATTGCCAGGCATGAAGTACACCATCCAGGTCGCGCCCGAGGACTGCACTGGCTGCGGATTGTGTGTAGAAGTCTGTCCTGCTAAGGATAAGAGCCAGGTAGGGCGCAAAGCCCTTAATATGGCTGACCAGCCTCCCCTGCGCGCCCAGGAGGCGGAAAACTGGGATTACTTCCTCTCGATCCCGGAGTTCGACCGCACCCAGCTCAACCCGAAAATCCTCAAGAACACCCAGTTACTGGAACCGCTGTTTGAATTCTCCGGCGCCTGTTCCGGCTGCGGTGAGACACCTTACATCAAGCTGCTCTCCGAACTCTTCGGAGACCGCATCCTGGTTGCCAATGCAACCGGCTGCTCCTCAATCTACGGTGGCAACCTGCCGACCACACCCTGGGCGATGAATAAAGACGGTCGCGGCCCAGCCTGGTCCAATTCGCTTTTCGAAGATAACGCCGAGTTTGGCCTGGGCATGCGCCTGACCCTGGATAAGCAGACAGAGTTTGCCCGTGAGCTGCTTCCGCAGTTAGCCTCCAGCGTGGGTGAAGACCTGGTCACGGCCTTGCTCAACGCCGACCAGACTACCGAAGCCGACATCAAGTCTCAGCGTGAGCGTGTCACCCTGCTCAAGCAGCGCCTGGCCACCATGGATGACCCGCGTGCTCGCAATCTTATAAGCATTGCCGATGTGCTGGTTCGCAAAAGCGTTTGGATCCTGGGCGGGGATGGCTGGGCGTACGACATCGGCTACGGTGGGCTTGACCACGTCCTGGCAACAGGACACAACGTAAAACTGCTGGTACTCGATACCGAAGTGTATTCCAACACCGGTGGGCAATCCTCCAAGTCCACCCCACGCGCCGCGGTCGCTAAGTTCGCTGCCCGGGGCAAGGGCATGCCTAAGAAGGATTTGGGCCTGATCGCGATGGCTTATGGCTATGTGTATGTGGCGCGTGTGGCGATGGGTGCCAGCGACCAACAGACGCTCACCGCCTTCCTGGAGGCGGATGCTTATGCGGGTCCGTCTCTAATCATCGCTTATAGCCACTGCATTCAACAAGGGATCGATACGCGCAAAGGGTTAGAACAGCAGAAGCTGGCAGTTCAGTCCGGATACTGGCCGCTCTACCGCTACAACCCGAGATTAATGAACGAGGGTAAGAACCCCCTCATCATCGACTCGAAAGACCCGACCATCCCGCTCGAGCAGTACGTCTATAATGAGACCCGTTACCGGATGCTGGTTCAGAGCGACGAACAACGTGCCGAGGCGCTGCTTAAATTGGCCAAGCAAGATGTTAAACAGCGCTGGGAGTTCTATCGTCAAATGGCTGCCATGCACTACGGCGATGGGGATGGCAAAGAGTAAATAACCGAAAAAATTACACCGAAGGATGAAACGCTATGGTAGACCTGACTACGACCTATCTGGGTTTGAAGCTCAAGAATCCACTGGTGGCCTCGCCATCACCCATTTCCGAGAAAGTGGAGAATGTCCAGCGCCTGGAAGAAACCGGCATCGCCGCGGTGGTGCTGTACTCCTTGTTCGAAGAACAGATTATCCACGAAAGCCTGGAGCTGGATTATTTTCTAAACCAGGGCACCGAGTCTTTTGCCGAGGCTCTCACCTATTTACCCGATATGGGCAGATACAGTATTGGCCCGGAGGCCTATCTCGAGCACCTGGGTCGTGTAAAAAAGGCGGTCAATATCCCTGTGATCGGTAGCTTAAACGGCGTGTCCACGGGGGGATGGACTAAGTACGCCAAGGGGATCGAAGAGGCCGGTGCAGATGCCCTGGAGCTCAACCTTTATTATCTCGTCACTGATCCCAATCTTACGAGCGTCGAGCTCGAAGATGCTTATGTGACTCTGGTACGGGATGTGCGCTCGCAGATCAGGATCCCGATCGCGGTGAAATTAAGCCCGTTCTTTAGTGCACTCCCTAATCTCTCGCGTCGCCTGGTTGAGGCCGGTGCCAACGGACTGGTGCTGTTTAACCGCTTCTATCAGCCCGACTTTGACCTGGACGAGTTAGAGGTCGTCCCCAACTTGGTGCTGAGCAGTTCCGACGAGCTGCGCCTGCCCCTGCGTTGGATTGCCATCCTTTACGGTCGCATCCAGGCCGATTTCGCCCTCACCAGTGGCGTCCATACTGCGCAGGACGTGCTCAAAGCCGTGATGGCCGGCGCCAGCGTCGCCATGACGACCTCGGCGCTGCTTCAGAAAG
>CAZPWU010000069.1:0-8416 GCA_964590325.1 uncultured Anaerolineaceae bacterium
CCTGTTCGGGAACCTGGCTCCCAGGGGGGCGGTTGTTAAAGCCGGCGGCGTCGCTCCGTCGATGCGGAAATTCTCCGGCCCGGCGCGCATCTACGAATCCCACGACCTGGCCATGGCCGGGATCATGGCAGGCGAAGTGCAGCCCGGTGAGGTGGTCGTCATCCGCTATGAAGGCCCCAGGGGAGGCCCCGGAATGATGGAAATGCTCAGCCCGACCGGCGCCATCATGGGCATGGGCCTGGGCGAGAAGGTGGCGCTGATCACCGATGGACGTTTTTCCGGCGGGACGCGTGGGGCCTGCATCGGTCACATTTCACCGGAGGCAGCCGGGCGCGGTCCTATCGCTGCCTTGCGAGCAGGTGACGTGGTCGACATTGACCTGGAGATGCGCACGCTCAACATGCGATTGCCGGAGAGCGAAATCCAGTCCCGGCTGGCTGCCTTACCGCCTTTTACCTCGCAGGCGAAGAGCGGATGGCTGCGCAGGTATTCACAATTTGTGACCAGCGCCGATAAAGGCGCAGTACTGGAGGTCCCATGAAACTAACCGGAGCACAGATCGTTTGGGAATGTTTAATGCGGGAGGGGGTGAAGACGGTTTTCGGCTATCCGGGGGGGATGAACCTGCCCATTTACGATGCCATGCTTAATTATCCTATCCGCCATGTGCTCGTCCGGCATGAACAGGGGGCAGCCCATGCTGCGGATGGCTATGCCCGCGCCGGTGGCGGCGTAGGGGTGGCGATGGCGACCTCTGGGCCTGGTGCGACCAACCTGGTGACCGGGATCGCGACCGCTTATATGGATTCATCTCCGGTCGTCTGCATTACCGGCCAGGTCCCCAGTAAGTTCATCGGCTATGATGCGTTCCAGGAAGTCGATATTACGGGTATTACCCTGCCGATCACCAAGCATAACTACCTGGTGACTGATATTAAAGACCTGACACGCGCTCTGCGCGAAGCATTCTACATCGCCTGTTCGGGACGGCCTGGGCCTGTGCTGGTGGACATCGCCAAGGATGTGCAGCAGGCATCCATCGAATGGGAATACGAGGACAGCCCGATCCGGCTGCCCGGCTACCGCCCGGACTTGCGGCCCCTGTCCGAAACGATGCAGCAGGCGGTTGAGATGATCCAGGCTGCGCAGCGACCGGTGATCCTGGCCGGGCGGGGTGTATTGCTCTCGGGGGCAATGAAGGAGCTGTATGAGCTCGTAGAGAAAACCCACGCACCCGTAGCCATGACGCTGCTCGGGATCGGCGGTTTCCCGGCCGGTCACCCGCTTAACCTGGGGATGATGGGGATGCACGGTGAAGCCTGGGTTAATAATGCGATCCAGCAAGCTGACCTGCTAATAGCCATGGGGATGCGCTTCGACGACCGGGTAACGGGCAACCTTAAAACTTATGCTCCCGAAGCCAGGAAGATCCACTTCGAGATCGACCGCTCGGAGGTAAACAAGAATGTCAGGGTGGACATCGCTTTGATCGGTGATTTACGCGAGACCCTTGCGCAGCTACTACCGCATATCCCGCCCTGCGACCACAGCGATTGGATCGAATACATCGACGAAATGCGCGGCGACAGCGCGGTGCGCGATATCCAGAACCTGCCCGACAGCGGTCACCTGTACGCAGCGCACGTCATCAACGATTTGTGGCGCTACACGAAGGGTGAGGCGCTGGTCGTCTCGGACGTGGGTCAGCACCAGATGTGGACGGCCCAATATTACAAGCACGACAAACCTTACACGTTCATCACCTCCGGCGGCCTGGGCACGATGGGCTTTGCGGTGCCGGCCGCGATCGGGGTCAAGATTGCCCGGCCCACGGAAGAGGTGTGGGCGATCGCCGGCGATGGGGGCTTCCAGATGACGCAGGCTGAATTGGCTACCGCTGCCCAGGAAGGCATTAAGGTCAACATCGCCGTTATCAATAACGGTTACCTGGGAATGGTGCGCCAGTGGCAGGAGTTCTTTTACGAGCGTCGTTATGCCGCCACAACGATGAAATCTCCTGATTTTGTCAAGATTGCTGAAGCACACGGCTTGACCGGCCTGCGCGTCACCGGGCGTTCCGAAGTCGAAGCGGCGGTACGCAAGGCGCGGGAGACTGAGGGCACCGTGCTGATCGACTTCCGCGTGGAACAAGAAGACAGCGTGTATCCGATGGTACCGGCTGGGGCTGATCTGCACAACATGATCCGCAGGCCGCTGCCCGTAGAATCGGAGGGCCTATGCAACACACCTTAGTAGCTCTTGTGGAAGATAAGCCCGGCGTGCTGAACCGGGTGGCATCACTGTTCCGACGGAGAGCGTTCAACATTGAGTCGTTAACGGTAGGACACACCGAACAGCCCGGGGTCTCGCGCATGACCATCGTTATTGACAGCAACCAGACTAACGCCGAGCGCGTGACCGCCAACCTGTACAAACAGGTGAACGTGATCCAGGTGGACGACCTGTCGGGACAGCCCGTCGTGAGCCGCGACCTGGCGCTGGTCAAGGTGGCTGCCAGACCCGACCGCCGCAGCGAGATCATGCAACTGGTCGAAGTATATCGCTCTCGGATCGTGGATGTGACCAATGACTCGCTCATCATCGAGATCACCGGTGACGAGGACAAGATCAATAGCTTTGTAGAAGTCCTGCGCCCGTTCGGTATCCTGGAGATGGTTCGCACGGGCGTGGTTGCCATGGCCCGAGGAGCAAACCCAATACCAGCCTTTAACGGGAACGGGAATGGGAGTCATTAATAATTTTCAGACGATCCTGATTCTACTAAGGAGCAGAAGATGGCAAAAATAAACTTTGGCGGTGTGGTCGAAGAAATCGTCATGCGCGAGGAGTTCCCGCTGGAAAAGGCGCGCCAGGTCTTAAAGGATGAGCTGGTCGCAGTGCTTGGGTATGGCGTACAAGGTCCAGCGCAGTCATTTAACATGAAGGACAACGGCATCAACGTCATCGTTGGGCAGGCCCCCGAAGACAGACGCTATTGGGATAAAGCCGTAGCTGACGGTTGGGTGCCCGGCAAGACGCTTTTCCCGATCGAGGAAGCGGTGAAACGTGGCACAGTGGTCCAGTACCTGGTCTCCGATGCTGCGCAAATGCTGCTGTGGCCTAAGGTCAAGGCCAACCTGAAGAAAGGCGATGCCTTGTACTTCTCGCATGGCTTTTCGATCGTTTACAAAGACCAGACAGGCGTTGTCCCGCCGGAATATGTGGATGTCATCATGGTGGCGCCGAAGGGCTCGGGCACCAGCGTGCGCGCCAATTTCCTGGCAGGGAGTGGCATCAACGCCAGCTACGCAGTCCACCAGGATTACACCGGCCGCGCAGCCGAGCGCACCATCGCCCTGGGCATCGCCATCGGATCGGGGTACCTGTTTCCCACCACTTTCAAGATGGAAGTATACAGCGACCTGACCGGTGAACGCGGTGTGCTGATGGGCGCGCTGGCGGGTCTCATGGAAGCGCAGTACGACTTGCTCCGTAAGCACGGACATTCACCGAGTGAGGCCTTCAACGAGACCGTTGAAGAATTGACCCAGAGCCTGATCCGCCTGGTGGATAAGAACGGAATGGACTGGATGTACGCCAACACCTCCACCACGGCCCAACGGGGTGCCCTCGATTGGAGGCACGAGTTCTATAAGGCGGTGCAGCCCGTTTTCGACAGCCTGTATGAGAGCGTGACTTCGGGGGAGCAGACCCGTATCGTACTCGAGTCGAACAGTGCCCCGGATTACAAAGAAAAGCTGGATGCTGAACTGCTTGAGATGCGCGAGTCGGAAATGTGGCAGGCTGGCGCGGCGGTCCGTTCGCTGAGGCCGGAGAACTGGAAGAAGTAATGGATAACTATGTTCGTATCTTTGACACAACCTTGCGAGACGGCGAACAGTCACCGGGTGCGTCGATGACCTCAGCCGAAAAGTTGGAGGTGGCACGCGCGCTGACCCGGATGGGTGTGGACGTGATGGAAGCCGGATTCCCGGCTGCATCACTGGATGACCTGGAAGCAGTACGGCGCATTGCCATCGAGGTGGGCAACCCCACAGAAAGCGATGGTAAAGGAGGCCATCCTCCGGTTATCTGCGGCCTGGCACGTGCTACGAAAGGCGATATCGATAAGGCCTGGGAAGCCGTGCGCTACGCCGCCAACCCCCGTATCCACACATTCCTGGCTACGTCTGATATCCACATGGAGTACAAGCTGCACATGACGCGCCAACAGGTGTTGAAGACCGTGGCGGATATGGTCACTTATGCCCGCAGCCTGTGTATGGATGTCGAATTCAGTCCTGAGGACGCCGGTCGGTCTGACCCGGAGTTCCTCTACCGGGTACTGGAAACCGCCATCCGGGCTGGAGCGACCACCCTGAACATCCCTGACACCGTGGGATACACTACCCCTGAAGAGTTCCGCGCCCTGATTACCGGGATCATCCAGAACACCGCCGGTATTGAGACCTGCATCCTTTCTACGCACTGCCACAACGACCTGGGGTTAGCGACTGCCAACACCCTGGCGGGAATCTGTGCCGGGGCGCGCCAGGCTGAAGTCACTATCAACGGCATCGGTGAGCGCGCCGGTAACACCTCGCTCGAAGAGGTCGTAATGGCCCTGCATACCCGCCGGCCTCTATATAACCTTTACACGGGAATTGACACAACCCAAATCAACCGGGTGAGTAAGCTGGTCAGCAACTACACCGGCATCGTCGTCCAGCCAAATAAAGCCATTGTCGGAGCCAACGCCTTTGCCCATGAAGCCGGCATCCACCAGGATGGCATGCTCAAACACCAACAGACCTATGAGATCATGCGTCCGGAAACTGTGGGCGTTACTCAAAGCCGCCTGGTGCTGGGAAAGCACTCCGGACGGCATGCCTTTAAGGTGCGTCTGAACGAGCTCGGCTACGATTTGAATGACGAAGACTTGAACAAGGCCTTCCAGCGCTTCAAAAACCTGGCGGATAAGAAAAAGACCGTCACGGACGCTGACCTGGAGGCACTGGTAGCCGATGAGTTTTACCAACCGCGTGAGGTCTACAGCCTCGACGGCTTGCAGGTAACCTGTGGGACGATGGGTATGCCCACAGCCACTGTGAGGTTGCACGGCCCGGATGGGAAACTGTATATTCAGGCTGCCGTCGGCACCGGTCCTGTGGACGCCACCTATAAGGCGATTGATGCGATCGTCAAAGCCCCCAGCGTCCTATTGGAATTTGCCGTCCACGCCGTCACCGAAGGGATCGACGCTCTCGGCGAGGTGACCGTGCGCATCCAGGGCAGCAATGGCAGCCATAAAATTGACGCTCAGAAAGAGATTGAACAGCCGCGCACCTTCGGTGGTCACGGCGCTGACACCGACATTGTTGTCGCCAGCGCCAAAGCTTACCTTGCCGCACTGAATAAGCTGCTGGTCGCTACGAACCAGTATGGACCGGTGGAAGTACCTGCCGTACAGGCACTGGTCGGTTAATCATTATATTTTTCCGAAGAAAGGACTTGTTGTATGGACCCTAAGAATCCCCCTCAGCCATCTCCTGCCAGCGAACCCTATGACATGTTCGACTATCCTAAGCTATACCCCCGTGGTTGGAACCTGAACGAGATGCAGGATGAGCAACCAGCAGAAGAGGATGGCGAGACATCAGACGATGGCCAGCCGATGCCAGATAGCTATGATTCATTCTATGAACCGCGTACATTCCCATCCGGATGGGATTTAGAGTGAGTCAGCCAAAAACGCTTTTCCAAAAAATTTGGGAAAGCCATGTGGTAGCGCAAGAGCCGGGTGCTCCAGCAATCCTTTATATTGACTTGCACCTGATCAACGAGGTGACCTCACCCCAGGCGTTTACCGGTTTAAGGAGGCGTCAATTTAGCGTGCGGCGCCCGGAAAGAACCGTGGCGACTGCCGATCACAGCACACCCACTTACGACCCCTCGCTCCCGATTTTGGACGAGATGGCTGCCCGGCAGATTCGGACGCTTGAAGAAAACTGCCGGGAGTTTGGTATTCGGCTGTACGGCATGGGCCACCCGCAGCGGGGTATCCTCCATGTGATCGGTCCCGAGCTCGGTTTGACCCAACCGGGCATGACCATTGTATGCGGGGACAGCCATACGGCCACGCATGGCGCCTTCGGTGTGCTGGCCTTCGGCATCGGTACCAGCGAGGTTGAGCATGTCCTCGCCAACCAGTGCCTGCTCCAGTACCAGCCCAAGACATGCCAGGTGCGTCTCGAGGGTAGCCCGCAGTCCGGCGTCACCGCCAAGGACATCATCCTGGCTCTCATCGCTAAGATCGGCATCGGTGGTGGCACGGGGTATGTCTTCGAATATACTGGCCCGGTAATACGTTCCCTCAACATGGAAGAGCGTATGACGGTCTGCAATATGTCCATCGAGGCTGGGGCGCGCGCCGGATTGGTGGCGCCGGATGACATGACCTATGAGTACCTGGCAAAGAGAGAGTTTGCCCCTAAAGATGAGGCGTGGGAGCGCGCGGTGACCCACTGGAGGCAGCTACCCTCTGACGATGAGGCGACCTATGACAAGACGGTGATCCTGGATGCCTCGACACTGGAACCGATGATCACCTACGGGACGAACCCCGGTATGAGTATGAAGATCACTGATTGCATCCCTGATCCCGATAACCTATCGAATACCGACGAGAAACTGGCGCTGGTCAAAGCCCTGGCTTACATGGGGTTGAGACCCGGTGAGAGGCTGTTGGGTCACCCGGTGGACGTGGTTTTCCTGGGTAGCTGTACCAACGGACGCCTGTCTGACCTGAGGGTCGCTGCCAATGTGCTAAAGGGTCGTAAGGTAGCACCCGGAGTACGTGCCCTGGTCGTCCCCGGGTCAGGCACGGTCAAGCGCCAGGCGGAGGTCGAAGGGTTGGACCGTGTCTTCAAAGAGGCGGGGGCAGAATGGCGAGAAGCCGGCTGCAGTCTGTGCGTTGCCATGAACGGCGACCGGCTCGAGCCGGGAGAGTATGCGGTCAGCACCAGCAACCGAAACTTTGAAGGACGGCAGGGAAAAGGCGGACGCACCTTCCTCGCCAGCCCTCTTACCGCTGCCGCGGCTGCGGTTACAGGCATGATCACGGACGTCAGGGAATTGCTGATTTAAGATTGTTGATTGCTGATTGGAGATATATGGCCCATTTCACCACTCTAACCTCGCGTGTCGTCCCACTCCCCATCAAGGACATTGACACCGACCAAATTTTACCGGCGCGGTACATGAAAGCCACGGATAAAAATGGCATGGGCGACCACCTCTTCGCGGATTGGCGTTACAACACCGACGGGTCTCCAAAGTCCGACTTCATATTAAACCAACCCGAATCTAGAGGTGCTCAGATCCTCCTGGCGGGGGATAATTTCGGTTGCGGATCATCCCGCGAACATGCTCCCTGGGCACTGACCGGTTATGGGTTCAGAGCCGTGATCTCCACCTCTTTCGCTGACATATTCCGTAACAATGCCCTTAAAAACGGTCTTTTGCCGATTATTGTGGACGTGGGGGTTCACCACGCGCTGTTCGATCTGCTCGCTGAAGTGTCCAATGCGGAGCTTACCATTGACCTGGCTGACCAGACTGTCAACCTTCCGAATGGTAAAAAGGCTTCCTTCCCGATCGATCCATTCTCTAAAACCTGCTTGCTCAAAGGATTAGATGAGCTGGGATATTTGCTGAGCTTCGAGAAACAGATTGCCGAATACGAGGTTGCCCATTGAGTCATCAATCATCCAGTCACCTTATTATTCAGCCAGAAAAGGGAGGGTCATGAAAGCCAACATCATCCTCCTTCCAGGCGATGGCATCGGTACGGAAGTGACTCCAGCCGCTGTGAGAGTATTGGAAGCCGTTGGTTCCATATTTGGCCATGCTTTCACCTTTGAAGAGCATCTTATCGGTGGCCGCTCTATCGACCGGTACGGTACGGCACTTACGGATGAAACGCTGGCAACCTGTAAGTCGGCAGATGCGGTGCTCCTGGGAGCAGTCGGTGGTCCGAAGTGGGATGATCCGCAGGCCAGAGTCCGTCCTGAGCAGGGGTTGTTGGAGCTGCGGAAGGGCCTGGGTGTGTACGCAAATCTACGGCCGGTGCGAGTCCATCCTTGCCTGGTCAACGCCTCCCCGCTCAAGCCTGAAAAGCTGGTGGGGGTAGACTTGCTGGTGGTGCGCGAGCTGACCGGGGGGCTGTATTTCGGCCAGCCGAAGGGACGTGAGATGCTCAACGGTCGTATACGCGCAGTGGACACCCTGGCATATTACGATTACGAGATCCATAGAAATAAAATAATTTTATAAATTTTAGACCTAATACAAATTTGAAACATCATTTTATTTTTACTAAAATAAAATGGACATAACATCCGGTCCCCTGCCGGTG
>CAZPWU010000070.1:0-8408 GCA_964590325.1 uncultured Anaerolineaceae bacterium
GGCGTTATGAAAGGGGTTATCTGGAAGATCGCACCGCAGGTCCAGATCACCGACCTGAGCCACCTCATCCAGCCTCAGAATGTTCGCGAGGCGGCATTGATCCTTGCAAGGGCGGTGCCTTATTTCCCAGATGGAACCATCCATGTGGTGGTCGTGGACCCCGGGGTGGGGACGGAGCGCCGGCCTATCGCTGCACAATTGGGTTCGCAGCGCATCGTCGGACCTGATAATGGGTTTATAACTTTAGCACTTGAGCACGCCGAGCGTGAGAGCGCCTCGCTTGAGATTGTACTCCTGGACCGGCCAGCCTATTGGCTGCCGGAGGTCAGCCATGTTTTCCATGGGCGAGATATTTTCGCTCCGGCTGCCGCCTACCTGGCGAATGGGGTTCCACTGCAAAGCCTCGGGACGCCGATCCGTGACCCGGTGCGCCTGCATCTGCCGCGCCCTGAACGCACATCCACCAGCTTGCGTGGGGAGGTTATCCATATCGACCATTTCGGTAATATCGCTTCCAATATTTACCGTGAGCATCTGAACGATGCCTATGATGTCACCGTCCATCTGCACGGCATCGTGCTGAACGGCCTGGTCAAGACATTTGGCGAGTGCCGACCGGGTGAGCTGGTGGCACTGTATGGCAGCACCGGAAACCTGATCATAGCAGAGGTCAATGGGAATGCCGCGCAGAGGTTGGGTGTGAAGGTTGGGGATGTCATAGAAGTTGAGGGTTTACAGGCGGAAAGTTGAAGCTAAAATAAATACCATGAGAGAGTTGGAAGTGTGAACGAGGCTGTTCCGCTTATCGTTAAGAACCTGTCCTTTCGTTACCGTGATCGGAAGGAACTGGCCATAAAGGATATCTCGCTTGAGGTAGCTCAAGGCGAGCTCCTGTTGGTCGCTGGTGCCAGCGGGTGCGGTAAGACCACCCTGATACGCTGCATCAATGGCTTGATTCCGCGTAGTTATAAGGGGGAATTAACTGGCGAGGTACTCCTGAATGGACAAAGTATGGCGGGGTCGCCTTTGTCACGCATCTCTCAAATTGTCGGCACAGTGCTCCAAGACCCCGAACGCCAGATCATGGGATCACGCGTCCTAAGCGAAGTCGCCTTTGGATTGGAGAACCTGAGCCTGAACCGTGAGGAAATCCTAAAGCGCGCCGATGAGGCGATGGAATACCTGGGTATCGCTGACCTGCGGGATCGGGAAACCTTTCACCTATCCGGAGGGGAGAAGCAGAAAGTAGCCTTGGCGGGCGTGCTGTCCATGCAGCCACACATCCTGCTCCTGGACGAACCGCTGGCCAGCCTGGACCCGGCCAGTGCGCAAGAAACGCTGTCCATGGTCAGGCGCCTGGCTGATGAGGGGATGACGGTGTTGATGATCGAGCACCGGGTTGAGGATGTGCTCAGGATCAAGCCGGACCGCGTCCTATTCATGACAGAAGGCCAGGTGCGTTACTTGGGAGCGGTGGAGGGGTTAATCAAAGTAGTAAATTACCACGAGGTGAAACTGCCTGCCGAGATGGTCATTATGAAGGCTGCAAGTGAACTGCCATCGTCCGAGTTGAGAACAATCCCCAAAGGCAGCAGGATGACAACCGACAAAGAGGCTGAACCGCTGGTACGGTTCGAGAACGTGGCTTTTGAATATGAAGGCGGGGTGGACGTTTTGCGCGGCATCACATTGGATATCAACCGTGGGGATATCATAGCTGTGCTGGGGCCCAATGGCGCGGGAAAGACGACACTGGTAAAGCACGCCATCGGGCTGTTAAAACCGAAATCGGGTCGGGTGCTGGTCAATGGGCGGGATACGCGCGATCTGAGCGTGGCGCAAATCGCCAACACTCTCGGATACGTCTTCCAAAGCCCCAGCCACATGCTGTTCGCACCCACGGTATATGAGGAACTCGCATTTGGCCCGACTAACCTGCACCACACCCCACAGGAAATCGAAAAGGAGGTGATGGAATCCATCCAAATTGTCAATCTCTCCGGCAGAGAAAAAGATCCTCCGCTGGCACTGTCATTCGGCCAGCAGAAGCGCGTCAGCATCGCCGCAGTATTGGCCATGCGGTCCAGGATCCTGGTGATGGATGAGCCGACCGCCGGGCAAGATTATAAAAACTATATGGAATTCATGGATGCTATCTTGCAGCTCCCAAGCTTTGAAGCGATCCTTTTTATCACCCACGATATTGACCTGGCTGTCATCTATGCCAACCGGGTGTTGATCGTCAGCCAGGGGCAGGTGGTCGCGGACGGATCACCCAAAGAAACGCTGGGTGATATCGAACGGTTAAAGACCTGCCGGTTGGTGCCCACATCGCTGCTGCAGGCAAACCTGGACCGCTTCCAGCAAACAGGCTATTTCATGCGGGCCGAAGCATTGGCGCATTTTGATCCCCGAAATTTATATTAAACCATCGGGGAGGATGACTTATCTAATCGCAAATTAATTTGTAAAATTTAAGGAGATATACGATGGACCGAAAACTAACCTCAGTTATCCTGGCTTTGGTCGTCACGCTGGTCATATTCTTGCTGATCGTCTTGATCGGAGGGGCGATTAATCCCAGCCTTAAATTAGATCAAACCGCGCTCCTACGTTTCGTGTTCGTGATCATCGGTTTGCTCATCGTCTTCGCTGTCTACTATGTGACCCGTGAGAACAAGATGTGGGAGGTCGGCACGCGCGAAGTCGTTTACATGGCGATTGGTGCGGCACTCTATGCGGTCTTTTCATTTGTATTTAACGGCACGGTCTTCTTAGTGCCCTCCGTCAGCCAGGTGTCCCTGCGACCGGCTATCTGCATCCCGATGTTCTTCGGCTTCGCCTTTGGACCGGTGGTCGGTTTCTTTACGGGTGCGGTGGGCAATATGTTCGGCGACGCGCTGACCGGTTTCGGCCTTTCACCGCAGTGGAGCGTGGGCAATGGCCTGGTCGGTATGATCGCTGGTCTGGTCTTCCTCTTCAAGGATAAGAAGAGGAGCATGGATACGGTATTGATCATCAGTGCGGTGCTGGCAGCCCTGGGAACCATCGTCTACCTGCTCAATCGATCGCTGCCTAACATGGTGTATTTCAATGCCCCGGCGAATGTCTTTGGCGATCAGCCGATCACTCTTTTTGCCGGCATATCGGTGGTGGTCGGTTTTATACTGGTCTTGATCATCCGGTTTGTGTGGGGTCAAAATATCGATATGGCCGCAGCGGTGACCTGGTCCGCCCTGGGCAATCTCCTGGGTATCGGTTTCGCAGCAATATCAGACATCTGGATCAATAAGTATTCATTGGCGACAGCAGTGGTCGGCGAGTTCATGCCGTCGGCTGGGCCGAATTTGATCTTTGCCGCCATCCTGGTGCCGCTCCTGGTCGTTGCTTACATGGCTGTCCAACGGCAATCGGGCCGTTAATGACCAGTTATCAGTTGCCAGTGATCAGCTATCAGTGGTCACTGGCAACTCTCTCTTTATCACTGATAACTGTTTACTGATAAGTAATTACTAAGAATGCTGGTCACCTGGCGCTATCGCAAACGTAAATCCCTTATCCAGCTCTTTGACCCAAGAGCCTGGCTGATTTTTTACGCTTGTTTTTTAGCCTCAACTCTCGCCTTCTGGGACCTGCGCTATCTGCTGGTGTTCCTGGCGATTGCCCTGTTGTGGATTTTAACCTCGGGAGTTAGATGGAAAGAGATGTACCGGGCCTGGCTATTCATGGGGGGATTTATCATTTTCTTCTCATTCCTGACTTTCCTGACCGGACGGGGTGGGTCGGAAGTGTATAGCCAAGAACACCTCATTAAAAGCCTCAGCCTGCCGTTCACGATCTTCAGGTGGCGGCCTACCCTGGATATTACCGTTGAAAGGACGGTGTGGGCCGTCAGTCAGCTTGTGCGTGTGTTCAGCATTGCCAGCCTGACGATTTTAATCCCTTACACGCTGAACCCTACGCTCTATGGCGTGACGTTCCGCGGTTTAGGGCTACCGGATAAGATCGCTTATGCGATGGACCTGACCATGCGTTTCATCCCAACCTATGGGCGTGATTTCCAGCAGACAATGGACGCGCAACGGGCGCGTGGTTACGAGCTCGAGAAATTGAGTGGAGGCCTGTTCGCCCAGGTGCGCAAGCTGGCGCCTCTGATCGTGCCCGTGACCATCCATGCCATCATCGGCAGCGAGGATATCATCGACGCTATGGACCTGCGTGCTTTTGGGATCGGCCCACGCACCTGGCTGGATAAGTTATACTATCGCAACCGCGATTACGTGCTGATCGCTTTCAGTGTGTTGATGTTTTTTACGTCGCTGACCCTTTCGCTGTTTGGGTTTGGGAAATTTTGGCTGCCCGCATTATTTGTTAAGTTGGCTGGGGGATGAGACAGAAATATTAAAATTTAACGTTGACAGGCAGCTAATATGTAGTAAAATCGTACAAGGTTTGTAGTATTTACAATTTAATATCTGGAGAACTAGCGGCTGAGTCTCGCAATTGAGCGAGATAACGAGGTGGAGGTTCCTCCCTGCGAAGGGAGCGCTAATCCCAGGAGATAGTGATCACTGTCTGGGAGAAAATCGGTCGATCAGCGGATGCCTCTGGAGCCTGATCACAGGCTTCTTTTCTCCCTTCCAAAATAAGTGCGGGCAGGGTTTACCTGCCTGGGCCGAAAACCAACCGGCGACGGGTGGGACAAAGCAACACGGTGATACAGGTCATTGGCACATCAGCGCCAGCCTGTGAGGTTTAGGAAGGGCAGCCGCATTTTGTATATCTTGTGATTAACAGGGCATGCCCGGGTATGCCCTGTTATATTTTTAATTTAGTGGAGGAAACTATGGAAAAGCAACAGCTACTCAATCGTGTAAAAGAAGACGGCGTTAAATTCATCTCGCTGCAGTTTACCGATGTCACCGGGACGGTCAAGAGCACCGATATCCCGGTGGACTGCCTGACCGAGTCCCTGGATAAAGGTGTCTGGTTCGATGGCTCCTCGGTGGAGGGGTTCTCCCGCATCCAGGAGAGCGATATGCGCCTGATCCTGGACCCTGACACTTACGCGGTGCTCCCCTGGAGCCCAACAGACCTGCGGCGAGCGCGTATCTTCTGCGATATCTACCAGCCCGACGGTGTCCCGTTCCCCGGGGACCCGCGCGGCACACTCAAGCGCACTCTCGAGCGTCTTAAGGAACGGGGTTGGACCTACAACGTCGGTCCAGAACCGGAATTCTTCCTCTTTCAGCGCAACGGTCCGGAGACCATCCACCCTGTGCCGCACGATGTGGGCTCATATTTCGACTTTTCGGCGAATGACGAAGCCGTGCGCGTGCGCACGGAGCTGATGGATGCCCTGGCTGGGATGGGGCTGGATATCGAGATGGGCCACCATGAAGTTGCCCTGGGCCAGCACGAGATCGATTTTCACTTCGACGATGCCTTGCGAACTGCCGATAACGTTTTGACCCTCAAATATACGGTCAAGGCGATCGCTGCCCAGCATAGCCTGATCGCCTCGTTCATGCCGAAGCCGATCTTTGGCATCAACGGCTCCGGGATGCACTGTCACCAGTCCTTGTTCGATGCTAAAGGGAACAGCCTGTTTTACGACCCTAAAGACGAGTACAACCTATCGCCAATTGCCTATGGCTTTATCGCCGGGCAGTTGATCCACGCTCGCGCCCTGGCAGCGGTGGTTGCCCCTACCGTGAACTCCTACAAGCGCCTGGTACCGGGCTACGAGGCCCCGTGCTACGTGGGCTGGGCACAGATCAACCGCTCTGCACTGATCCGTATCCCGCGCTACACGCCGGGAAGTGAGAGTGCCACCCGTGCCGAGCTGCGCTGCCCCGATCCCTCGGCGAACCCTTACCTGGCGTTCACAGTCATGCTGGCAGCCGCGCTGGATGGGATTGATCACCATTTACCTGTTCCCACACCGCTCAATAACGTCAATGTTTATGACCTGACAGCAGAAGAGCGGGAGACGCAGAAAATCTCTGAGCTGCCCGGATCGCTCAGCGAGGCTCTGCGAGAACTGGATCAGGACCAGGTCTTGAAAGAGGCCCTCGGACCGGTGACGTATGAAGCGTTCACCCGAGCCAAGTGGGCGGAGATCGAGGAATCGCGCATGAGGGTTACCGATTGGGAGCCGGAGCGCTATCTGGAAGTGGCGTAGTCGAGCTGTCAGCTTACTCAACGGACGACGCTGGTCAAGGACGACAAGCTGCGTCGTATCGGGACCAGCGGCTTATCGTAATCGTTATTATCTGATGAACGGGTTGAAGTCGGTGTTGTAGTCGTAATAGTCTTCGCGCTCGAAGCGTTTGAGCGTGTTGACGATGGTGTAAGTCACCGGCGTCATCGCCGCTTCAACCCCACATTTGAACAGGTAGTTGGTCAAGACCAGGGTAACGAACAGGCTCCACGGGAAGACGCCGGTGAGTGAAGCGACCGATATGAACACCAGTGTATCGACCAGCTCGCCGACAATTGTGCTCCCGATGGTGCGCGTCCACAGCCAGCGGCCGCGCGTCAGTATCTTCATCTTCGCCAGGATGAAGGAGTTGGAAAATTCACCCGCCCAATATCCGAGCAGGCTGGCGATGACGATCCCGCCGGTGCTCATACCCCCCAGGATCTCGTTAAAGGCTTTCTGCCCGGCATACTGCTGCCAGGTGACCTCACCCGGCATGATGCGCACCAGCCACAATATCACCGAGCTCACCCCCAGGCAGGCAAAACCGGTCCAGATGACGCGGCGGGAACCTTTGTAGCCGTAGACTTCGGTCAAAATGTCGCCGAAGATGTAGCTGACCGGGAACAGGATGGTGCCCGCATCGAACGCCATGCGCACGCCGAACAGGCTGAAACCCCAATCGACGATCTTGGCGGACGAGGCGATGTTGCTCACGATCAAAACCGTGACGAACAGCGCCATGATGAGGTCGTAGAATCGATACGAGCGGTTCATTGTTACCTGATTACCTTATGGCGTGATCGCCTGTCTCCTTTTCTTTCTGACTACCAATTTTTGCTAGCATCCGACAGAAAGCGCACTCACCCGGGGCGGTGGTGGGCTGACCACAGGTGGGGCAGGTGTGTAAAAGCGCTTTGCCCTCGTCAGCCTGGGGAGCGAACAGGCCGGCTTCCTTAGCCTGAAGGAAGGACAGGTAAAAGCTCAATTTTGCCCCCGGTCGGTCAGCCTCCAGCTTGTTGAGCAATTCCTTATAGTAGATCGAGGTCGCGTCGACCGCGTAGGGGCATTCATCGTAGATATATTCGATGCCGCGCAGCAGGGCGTAGGCGGTCATCTGCCTCTCGTAGAGGCGGCAGAGCGGTTTTGCTTTGCGCACCAACCCCGGCTGGTCGGCCTCCAACACCGGGCTCTGGCGCACCAGGTAGCCGCTTGCCCAGTGCAGCGTGTTGCCGAGCAGCACGGCAGCTTCGTCGTCCAGGTTGTGACCGGTTACCAGCACGTCGTAGCCCTCGTCGCGGGCGACGCGGTTCATGATGTGGCGCTTGGTCAGACCGCATACCGAGCAGGGCTTGCCCTGCCCGCGGTGGGTGCGGTTGGCGATCGCTGGGATAGTTTCTCCGTACTGTTCGGCGACCTTGACCATGTGCAGGTGCAGGCCGCGCTCCTGGGCGAACTGCTCCGTCAGCCGCTGCGATTCGTCCGAGTAGTCGACCCCGCCGTCTATCCCCAGGCCGATGTACAGCCCGTCGACCTGGTAGCCCAACTGCCACAGGATATCCCACAGTGAAAGCGAATCTTTGCCTCCCGAGACCGCTGCTAAAACCCGTTCCTGGCGGGTGAACATGTGGTATTTCTTTATGGAGTGTTCTGCCTGCTCCGGCACCCATTCCAGGTAATGATCTTTGCACAATGCCAGCTTGTGCTCACGCATATTAATAGCAGCCTTCTCGTTACACTTGCGGCATTTCATCTTTTATTTATACCTCCATACCGATAAACCTGTGACGTGACACACGAATAGTGATCCATGGTTTATACTTTCACACATCAAGTCTCATGCATCACATGTCATATATCAGGCTGCATATTCTCCGCCCGATATCACCGCGATCAGTTTAATCACATCCCCTTCTTGTAACACCTCGTCCTCGGTGATCAGCTTGCCTGCGCGTGTCGCCAGCACCGTCACCGGGTTAATGCTGACCTTCTCCAAGGCGTGGTGCAACGTCATCCCGGCTTTGACCTCATATTCCTGTTTGCGCAAGACCAGCTTGACCGGCATTTCGACCTCCTTTATCCACTTTCTGCCCGGTCATTCTACCGTGAGGCGGGGGAACCGTCAACAGGTGGATCAGGATTAATTCGCCTTGCATTCCCCGGGTTGGAACTTCAGGTTAGCTTGGTTGACTTAAATCTTCTCTGA
>CAZPWU010000071.1:0-8258 GCA_964590325.1 uncultured Anaerolineaceae bacterium
CTTACCTCGATAAAGGTCCCGTCGAACTGGAGAACAACCCGCTGGCGCGTGAGGTGTTGGGAGGCAAAATCGTTAATGTCCCTGATGTGACCTACACCTCACTCCTACAGTATCCCGAATGGGCCGTGCTGGAGGGGATCAATGCAATGTTATCCGCACCGCTGATCGGTAAGAGCGGTCCATTGGGTATTTTACGAGCTTACTCTGATGAGAAGAATCACTTTACCTCCGACGACGAAGCATTTCTCAGCGCTATTGCTGCTCAGGGGAGTATTGCTATCGAAAATGCCATAGCTTACCAGGCTATCGAAGCATTAGATTCCACCAAGAGCACATTCATCCGCATGGTGACACATGAACTGCGTTCCCCGGTCAGTGTTACGCGCAGCCTGCTGCGTACAATCACAGCGGGATACACTGGAGACCTGAACGCGCAACAGCGGGAAATCCTTGAACGTGCCGTTCGACGGATTGATTATCTACAGAAGTTGATCGATGACCTGCTTGACGTTGCAACAGGGAAGGTTGATATAAAATCGCAAGTTGTCCCAGAGCCGGTCGCCCTGAATGAGGTCGTACTAAGGGTAATCAAACGCTTTGAGGTTCTAGCGAGAGAGAAGGAAGTGACCATCGAATGGTGTAACGAGACCGGCACAGTCCCAACTATTGTCATGGCCACTGCCGAAGAAATGGATCGCGTGTTTAATAACCTGATGTCAAACGCAGTCAAATATACTCTACCCAAAGGGAAGGTGACAGTAACGCTGACGCAGGTTGAGAGGGAGGCCTGGGTCGCGGTGGTAGACAATGGCATTGGAATCCCTGAAGATGCGGTAGGGCATCTTTTCGAAGAGTTCTACCGCGCCCCAAACGCGAAAGAGCTCGAAAGGGAAGGCACAGGGTTGGGACTGGTTATTGTGAAAGATCTTGTCACCCGTTTTGGTGGACGGATTACGGTACAGAGCACCCTGGACGTGGGGACGCGGTTTACGGTTGTTCTACCGTTAGCAGAAAACCCCGCGGTAGAACCAGATGAGCAGACCATGGGTCAGAAGGCCGTGTTTTAGAGGGAGTACCGAAAAACACAGTGCAGGTGAGCGTTAATAGCCACCTGCACTTTATTTTACAAATACCCGTCTTGCCAGTTGGAGCGACCTGGTTTATTATTCATACCAACTGACAGGTATTCACATGCCCCTGACATCCTATGACATTGCGCAGATGATTGACCTTAGCGCCGTACAGGCGAATGACGGTGACCAATCTTTGGATGGTTTAGTTCACGTCGCTAAAGAACATCGTTGTTACCTGGTCACTGCATTACCAAGCCAGATACTTCTATTAAAGGACCTGCTGAAAGGCGATCATGATATCCGCATCGGTGGGAATGTGGGTTTCCCATCCGGTGGACAGACAACCCACATCAAGATCGCTGAAGCCAGAGAATTGGTAGAGCTGGGCTGTGATGAGCTGGATGTAGTTATAAATATCGCAAAATTGGTCTCTGGCAGGTATGGTGAGGTCTTAGATGAGCTCCGGGCAGTGGTTGATGCAGCAGAAAGATGCCCTGTAAAAGTGATTTTAGAGTGTCATTACCTCAGCGAGGACCAAATTAAGATTGGCTGCGACCTGACCATCACAGCCGGAGCCGCGTTTGTAAAAACAGGCACTGGCTGGGCTCCAACTGGAGCAACTTTATCCAACATTACTTTAATAAAATCACACGTGGGGGATGCTATTAAAATTAAAGCATCGGGCGGGATAAGAGACATTGATACGTTGATTAACATGTATCGCTGCGGAGCCTGCCGTTTCGGAGTCGGTTACCAATGGGCAGGTGAAATATTAAAAAGGGCTGCTATACTACCGCGACCCTTTATGCTTTAATAAGCTGCTCGCATGCGGTGGATCATGCAAAATGATCTACTCTACCTTGTCTAGTCGAGCAAGGGTTCTGTACGAGTGAAGCATCTAGATCCTTCGGGGCAAAGAACGTCCCTCAGGATGACACTCAATTCAAAAAAGAGAGTTGATCACAATGGGACAGTACATCATTGCCTATGACCTGGGAACGGGGGGAAACAAAGCTGCCCTGTATGACTTTATGGGTAATTGCCTGGCTGAGAATTTTGTCGCTTATCCCACGCATTACCCGAAAGTAGGCTGGCACGAACAGCGTCCCATCGATTGGTGGCAGGCAGTAATTCAAAGCACCCATAGCCTGTTGCATGGATCAGGGATTGACCCGGATGAGATAGAATGCCTGGGAATATCCGGACACAGCCTGGGTGTAGTGCCTATGGATAAAAACGGTACCCTTTTGCGTGACATGACGCCAATCTGGTCCGACTCTCGTTCAACATTTCAAGCGTCTACTTTCTTTGAAAAGGTTAATGAAGTTGAGTGGTACCAGGTGACCGGTAATGGTTTTCCAGCAGCGCTGTATTCGGTCTTTAAAATCATGTGGTACCGGGATAATGAGCCGGCGATGTTTGAGAAGATCAGCAAGGTTATCGGGACTAAAGATTACATCAACTACCGGCTTACGGGCTATATCGTTACGGATTACTCCTATGCCTCCGGGAGTGGGGTCTATGATCTTACCAGTTGGGCCTATTCTGAAAGGTTTATTAATGCCAGTGGGTTGAGCAAAGATATTTTCCCGGAAATTATCCCCTCTACGGGTCTGGTGGGTGTTTTAACCCATCATGCTGCTGAAGACCTGGGCTTGCCTGCAGGGGTGAAAATCTACGCCGGGGGCGTCGATAACTCCTGCATGGCGCTAGGGGCACGAAATATCAAAGAGGGCAGGATTTATAATTCTCAAGGTTCCTCCAGTTGGATCGCGGTCACATCCAGCAAGCCTATACTGGACAACCGTATCAGGCCATTTGTATTTACGCATGTTATGCCAGGCTTGTTCAATTCAGCGGTTCCGGTATTCTCGTCAGGCACGAGCTTTCGCTGGGTACGCGATCAGATATGCAAGGACCTTGTCATTCAAGCACACGAACAGGGGCTTGATGTTTACGACCTGATGACTGACCAGGCCTCTAAAGCGGATGTCGGCTCGCGAGACCTTATTTTTAATCCCAACCTTGCAGGTGGGTCGTTGGTGGATGACAGCACTAATATCAGGGGAGCATACTTTGGCCTGGACCTGGGTCATACCCAGGCAGACCTCATCCGGTCTGCAATGGAGGGCATCGCTATGGAGAGCCGCCTCGCCCTCGATGGGCTGCGTCGTATGATGCCTGTAGGCGATGAAATGTTCGTCGTGGGAGGTGGCAGCCGCAGTAAGTTATGGCGTCAAATATATGCTGATGTCTACAACATGCGGATTATTAAGACCAACATCGATCAACAGTGCGCTGCCCTGGGAGCGGCAGGTCTGGCAGCGGTGGGGGCAGGGATATGGGATAATTTTGTAGTGATCGACTCTATTCATAAAGTAGAAGATATTACTGAGCCAGATCCTCAGAATAAAGCTATCTACGAAAAGATATATCCAATTTTCATCCGAGGCATGCATTATCTCTCAGAAATCGGGGATATGACAGCCGATCTTAATTTGACCAGGAGTAATATGCACCATGGCATGTTGCCAACTTCATAAGGTATAAACAATGATCGAGGAATAACCCCTCTTTCAAGGCATTCATAGACGGTGACTGCATTCAAGAAATCCGATTTTCTCTCACATAAAGGAGGTTTAACCGTGAGGTTAGACCATGATAATGGACCGACAAAGGTTTCAATAGACCCCAGGATAATCGATCTCTCACGTGAAGTGGCTCATGAGATGTCATTACAAGGTGCAAAAGCGGCACTTCTTATGGGGAGTCGGGTACGGGGTGATTTCTACCCAGAATCAGATGTAGACCTCACATTCATAGGCGGAGACCGAGAGTGCGAAATGCAGTGCCGCGGTGAATTTTTAGTTTCAGTGTACTGGCGGTCGTTTGAGAGTATGAGAAGGCTTCTTACACAGCCATCAGAGGTCGGAGGGCTCGTACCTGCCCTCCGGAATGCTCTCATAATAGATGATCCTGAAGGGCTTGCTTCACGACTGAAGGAAGAAGCGTATTCTTGGACCTGGGATAGCATTAATGAGCAGTGCGATGCATGGGTCGCTGAGGAGATCGCGGGTTATGCAGAAGATGTGCAACGAATGATCGGACACTTGAGGCTCAGTAGAGTATTATTTGCTGCCGTTCTCCGCAACGTCATTTCAGTGCGGATGGGAGCGGTGTTAGCGGTTCATCTTCGCATCTTCTATGACACTGAGAATCGGCTTTGGGACCTCGTTAGCAAGGAAATGGGAGATCAATGGCGTAATATACAGGGTGCTGCGCTCGGGATTGGAAACGAAAACTTCGAAGAAACCTGTCGAGCAACTCTAGAACTGTATTCCCTTACGGTTAAGAAGGTGATACATCTCATGAATAAGAGGCAGTACGAAGTTGTGTCGCATACTTGCGAAATTATCGGTTATCCTTTGAGTGAACGTCGTTGAAGATAGAGGTAGCAATCGGCAACGGTACAGGTCACAAAGAGCGTGAGGCTTACTAAACCGGCGCCGATGGTTGAGTTACTGAAAGGTCATTTTTTACTGACCTTTCCGCGTATCGGAACCTGGATGCAGCGGTTTTATACTGCGAACCAAGTTAACATATATACGCCTTGACATCTTGCACGCTTAATTCTTGGAGGGACTGCGATGATAAAAGTACTTCTCGACACCGACATCGGTTCGGATATTGACGACGCAGTCTGTTTAGCCTATCTATTATCTCAATCCGAATGTGAGCTGCTGGGCATTACGACTGTGACCGGGGAGGCCGAAAAACGGGCGATGTTAGCAAGTGTCTTGTGCAAAGTCGCCGGTAAAGATATCCCAATCTACCCAGGGGTAGAAAAGCCCCTCCTCGTCCCCCAAATGCAACCCCATGCACCACAGTCAAAGGCTTTGGAGAAGTGGGGTCATGAGGAGCGGTTCCCGAAAGGCCAGGCAGTTGAGTTCCTTCGGCAAACGATCCGGGCTAATCCAGGTGAGGTCGTACTTTTAACTATCGGCCCCTTGACCAATATTGCACTGCTTTTTGGTGTAGATCCCGAAATTCCCTCTTTGCTTAGAGGGTTGGTCAGCATGTGTGGGGTTTATACAAACCGGTTAGCTGGAGTCGGTCCATTGGAATGGAACGCTGTTGTCGATCCTCATGCTACGGCGATGGTCTACCAGGCTCCAGTTCCATACCACCGTTTGATTGGACTGGATGTGACCATGCAGTTAGTTATGGAGACCAGCCAGGTTATAAAGAATTTCCGCTACCCCCTACTCAAGCCTGTACTGGATTTTGCTGAGGTCTGGTTCAAGGAGACTGATAAAATCATCTTCCACGATCCGCTGGCTGGTACAACGCTATTTGATAACCAGATATGTACCTTTAAGAAGGGAAACGTGGAGGTGGAACTGACCAGTGAGAAATTGCATGGATTCACCTACTGGCATCCTGATGAGGCGCTCTCTCATCACGAAGTAGCACTTGAAGTTGATAAAGAGCGGTTTTTTAATCATTATTTCTCGGTATTCGAGGTTAATAAATGACTTATCCACATTTAGGCATTTTCAGCGATTGGGTCGAAGAAGCCCGTATACAGCGACCACTTTATCCAATTGCCACACCTGGATCAGAAACGCAGGCCCGGGTGAGAGAGGTATTGGGTTTTTGTAATGGACCGGAACTACCGATCGATGCAAAGGTCGAGGATCGATGGGAACAAGACGGTCTGATTGGCGAGGAGGTCACCTGGTGGGTGGGTTATGGGCCGCGCACACATGCCTGGCTATACAAACCTATCGATACTGTTGGTGCGCTACCCGGAATCCTGGCGCTTCACGACCACGGCGGTTTTAAATACTATGGTAAAGAGAAAATTGCCGATGGGCGTGAGCCTCCTGAACCTTTCATCGTCAAATTCCGGGATGGCTATGGGGGACGTGCTTATGCCAATGCCCTGGCGAAGGCGGGCTTTGTAGTGCTGGTCCACGACACATTTTTATGGGGAAGCAGGAAATTTCCTGTTGAGACAATCCCAGAAGAGATCCACAGCTTATTACCCGCTGCAGAGCATGGCTGGCAGAGGGGTGACCTTGCTCCCCAAGAGGTCATCGATTATAACTTCCTGGCTGCTCATCACGAGCATTTGGTTGAGAAATATTGCAACCTGCTGGGCACGACCATGGCCGGTGTGGTCAGCCACGAGGACCGCCTCGCGTTGAATTACCTGATATCAAGGCCGGAGGTCAACACGGAGCGTATCGGTTGTATAGGCCTCTCAGGGGGTGGGAACCGGGCAGCTCTGCTTCAGGCGACCTATGACCGGTTAAAGGCTGCGGTGATAGTCGGTCTGATGAGCACTTATGAAGGTTTGCTTGACCGCCATATCATGCCGCATACCTGGATGTTATTCCCCCACGGCTGGGCGCGCTACGGTGATTGGCCCGACCTGGCAGCTTGCCGGGCCCCTTCTCCGCTGCTGGTCCAATATGACCTGGAGGATGAGCTGTTTACTGTGAAGGGGATGCAGGATGCACATAAACGACTGGCTGATCACTATCAAAGCGTTGGTCATCCTGAAGGGTATACCGGGGAGTTCTATCCGGGTCCGCATAAATTCGACCTCGAGATGCAGCATTCAGCATTTGCCTGGTTAAAACGCTGGCTTTATCAAGAGTAAACGGGTATTTCGAGATATGAGATGAGTGAATCGTGGATTTTGTCACCCGAACGCTGTTTCGATCCAGACCCGTCCCAACGTTCCCTGGCTCGTGAACTTTACATTTCAGTTGAAGAGCTGCCCATCGTCAGTCCCCACGGGCATGTTGATCCGGCCCTCCTGGCAGACCCCAATGCCCGGTTTGGATCGCCGGTTGATCTATTCATCAAACCGGACCATTATGTATTGAGGATGCTTTACAGCCAGGGGGTTAACCTGGAGGAGTTAGGAGTTCCAACGCGAGATGGCTCCCCGGTAGAGGCTGATCACCGACATATCTGGCAGCGCTTTGCCGATCACTTCTACCTCTTTCGTGGGACACCCAGCGGATATTGGCTGGCTGAAGAATTGATTGATGTATTCGGGGTAAAGGAAAAGTTAAATGGCGCCAGTGCCCAACGGATCTTCGACTACCTGGTAGACCAGTTATCACAACCAGAGTTTACCCCACGCGCTTTATTCAAACGGTTTAATATCGCCACCCTTTGTACCACAGACCCGGCGACATCAACTCTCGAACACCACCGGGTACTACAAAAAGAGGCTTGGGGGGAAAGGGTGCGTCCCACCTTTCGACCGGATGCAGTTATTAATCTCCAAACCCCAGGCTGGCGGAAACATATCGATCAGCTCAGCGCAGTCGCAGGTATTGATATCACCAGCTATCATGCATTTATCCGTGCCCTTGAGGCACAGAGGGCTTTTTTTAAACGACAGGGAGCGACAGCTACCGATCAGGCTGTATTAATCCCCTACGCAGTAGCACTAACCGATCGTGAAGTCGAAGAGATCTTTCAACATGCTCTGCAGGGAAGTATTACCTCCGAGGAGGTGAACTGCTTTAGCGGTCATATGATGATAGAAATGGCGCGTATGAGCGTCGAGGATGGTCTGGTGATGCAGATCCATCCAGGTTCTTACCGCAACCATAATGACGCGATTTACCAGCGGTTCGGACCAGACATGGGCGCGGATATCCCCGTCTCCGGTGAATTCACCCGCAACCTGCATCCTCTACTGAATAAATTCGGCAATGACCCGCGTCTGACCTTGATCCTCTTCACCCTGGATGAAACGACCTATACAAGGGAGCTGGCACCGCTGGCGGGTCACTATCCGGCGGTCAGACTCGGTCCACCGTGGTGGTTCCATGACAGTATCAATGGTATAAAACGATACCTGGACCAGGTGTTGGAAACAGCCGGGCTGTACAACCTGGCAGGTTTTAACGATGACACGCGCGCATTTCCATCCATCCCCGCGCGACACGACCTCTGGCGACGGGTCACCTGCAACTGGCTGGCGGGGTTGGTTGTGCGCGGCTTACTTGATGAGGTAGAAGCTTACGAAATGGCCAAGGACTGTGCGATGCGCCTGGCGAAGCGAGTGTACAAATTAGGTGATTAGGATGATTTATGTGTGAAGCGCGACAGATCTTAATACCTCCATCAAAAAAACGCTGGCTTATTCAACCAGCG
>CAZPWU010000072.1:0-3495 GCA_964590325.1 uncultured Anaerolineaceae bacterium
TATAGTACTAAATATGATACTATAGAGGCACATGGATGAGTAAAAAAGAAAAAGCTCTCGCTAAACTTCGTTCAAACCCTAAGAGTGTCAGGTTTGAGGCACTCGAAAAGGTCTTGCTTGGCTTGGGATTTATCAAGCGTCAGGGTAGCACCAGTCATGCAGTGTTTACCTACCCGGGATTTCCACCATTGACGGTTCCCAGGCGGGAACCTTTTCTGCTCCCCGCATACATTAAACAGGCACTCAGGTTGATTGACGAAATCGACCTGCCTGAAGATGATGAAGAGTAATGGATTTGGCTATGAATAATCCACAAGTTGATCGCTATTCACAATTGCCTTATACCATAGAAGTAATTCGTGATGAAGAAGGTGGAGGATGGGTGGCGCGCGTGGTTGAGCTGCCAGGTTGTATCACTCAGGGAGATACATTTGAGGAACTGGGCGAGATGATCCAGGATGCCATGCGGGGCTGGATCGAGGCTGCTCTGGAAGATGGTATCCCGGTCCCCGAGCCGCGTCCGGTGGAAGAGTACAGCGGCAAGTTTGTGGTGCGTGTACCGCGTTCTTTGCACCGCGAGCTGGTCGAGGCTGCTGAACGGGAAGGGGTCAGCCTGAATACGTTTGTCAATATTGCTCTGGCTAAAGCTGTGGGCCAGAGAGCAGGTAGTGTAGATACGGTGCAGACTGCCAAACCCCCAATTTTGTACCAGGTGCGTGATTCCCAAGGCAATCGGGACAAAATCTAAGCCAATTCTCAGTAAACTTCAGGAAACCTGCACTACCATATTCGCCCTGGCTGGCATTCGATGGTCAGCAGGACTTCCAGGTTAAGTGCTGGCGTCCGAGGCAGGCGCAAGATCATGATGCCTTTTTGGTCATGCGTGGGAACCAACCCGGTCTCCGAACGTCCAGCCAGTGGACCGCGCCATAATTCCCACCCCAAACGGTCATAGAAAGAGACCCGGGCAGTCACCAGGCATGCGATTTCATAGTCATCAGCAATAACAGAAGCCAAATGCTGCATCACGGCGCTGCCGAGCCCGCGTCCCTGGTAAGCCGGAGCGGTGGCAACGGCGTCCACATAAGCCGTCCTGAGTATGGGCATTTTCTCCGGCTGAAGCCAGCGTGTGGTCACGACCGCGTGACTGACCAGCTGGTCGTCAATATATCCCAGAATGTGCGAGCCATCAGGTGGGATGGATGAAAAGTTACCGTTGAAGTCCTTCTGGAACGCATCTGTACAGAGATGGACGATTGCCAGACGCGTTGCAACTGGCACGTCGCCATTCCGGACAGTAAGGATCTTGATCTTGACTGTCACGCAGTGCTTCTCAGGGTGCGCGGGAAGGCGGCGATGCGCAGGTTCGTCGAGCCGTAGGGGATCAGGGCGATCTCCTCGAGCGGCTCTTTGGATAAGTGAGGCCCGACGCTGATCGGCCCGGCTGAGTTATCGACGATCTGCCATTCGGGCAGACGCCGACCGTGGGTCCTCAAGATGACGGGGGCTTTATCGGGGCCAAAGGGCACCGGTTCGGGCGGTGATGTCTCTACAATGAAGGTAGTCTCGATATCGTTGGGGTCGACCGCCAGGGCGTAATTCCAGGGCGAGGTAGGGTATACCTCCCAGTCCGCAGCCGGCTCCGAACCCCTGATCTTCTGCCAGGCCTCATCGATCTTTAACCCATATAGCAGCGGCCCACGCAATACCGAGACCAGGCCCTCATGCCCGGTCTGCAGCCAGATAGGCATCGGAAAGCTCAAGAGCAGCCGGTCGCCATCCTGCCAGGTCTGCTCGATGCGGTAGAAGGAGCCAGGTACCGGCTTGAACGTCTGCTCCCCGATCTTCAATCGGGCATCCGCGGCCCATTCGGGGATGCGCATCGCCAGTGGGAACTGTGCCGGCGCGGGGAGCGAGAGGCGGATTTCGACCGTCCCGTCGAAGGGATACTGAGTCTCTACGATCAGCTTAACGCGCCCGATGAGCAGGTCAGCGACGGCCTCACAAGGTCCGTAGGCGACCAGTGCCAGGCCGCCTTCCGACGTCGCCATCACCATGCTTTTAACGAACTTCGGCCAACCCTGGTGCATATTGGCGGTGCAGCAGGTGAAATTGGGCGCAAACCCGTAGATATTGGCATCATCCCCATTGTCAAGCCAATGGCGTTTTGCAATCGTCGCGGCAACCTGGTTCACCTGCTGGTCATACTGGTGCGCCCACATATCGGGCTTGAATGCCGCGGGGAAAGCGTTATAAGCGACCTGTTCCAACCGGTCACCGAAAAAGGGATCGCCGAGGATGCGCAGCGCCTCTTCCAGTGAGAACATGAATTCGGCGACGGCGCACAGCTCGGTGCCAGAAGTAGGTGAGGTGCCGTGCAGGTGCTCATCTCCGCTCCATATGCCGTTGGGTTGTCCGTGATATTTCATCAGGTTTTCGATTGCTTTGCGAGAGGCGGACCGATGCCAGGGGTCGTCGGTCTGAACATACCATACGGCGGGGGTCTTGATGCCCATGGCGTTGTTCACCACATGTGTCCCCATATTCATCAAGGGGTCATTGCCCAGGAACTCTCCCAGGGTGTATTTTCCCTGTAGCGAAGCCCAATCCAGCGTTTGAGAAGCGATTTTCTGCGCCAGGTCCAGCAAGAAAGAATCGCCGGTCAGGTTATACAGCCAGTGGACGGATAACAGGTTATCTGCTCCACGCGCCATGCCCCAGTTTTCGAGCGGGCGCACAGGGAGAAGCCGGTCCTGGTAGCGGAAATACGCGGTCATCAGCTCCGGCACGCGCTCGTCCCCGGTGGCCTCGTAATAGCCGGTCAGCACCTTGAGCATCACCATCCGAGGCCACCAGTCATTATTAGCTGGCCCGAACTGCCCATCGAGCCTGCTGCTGTGCAGGGTCCAGGTGATATATTTATTGGCCTTGACGATCAGGCGTTGGTCGTCGAGGGTGTAGGCTAAGGGCACCAGGCCGTCCAGGTAATAGGGAGGGCGCTCCCAGCTGTTGAGAGTGCCGCCAAGCCAGTCGCAATTCAGGCCGACCTCGGGCCAGATTTCATCCAGATGCCCGGTCAACCCACAGGCCTGGACCTTTAATTGGTCAAGCAGCCACCCTCTGGGACGGACTGAGCCCAGCGGAAGCGCTAAAAAGGCCGTGGGCTGGAGTGGTGAGCGATTAGCGGGTAAAGGTTTATTGTTGTTCATGGCTACCTTTCTGCACTGGATAGATATTGGGCCATTCCAGCTCGATGCTTTGCTTACGAAGGAAATCCTGGAAAAGTGACAGTCGCTCGTGATCCTCGCCCACCTGGTGCGGGGTGACCTTGTTCTGCAAGCAGAAGGCAGCCAGACAACCGGCAGCTTCACCGATAGGCTTGTTTTCTACTGGGTAGCCTTACCCGTGAAATAAGTAGGGCAACACGCACCCCGTTATATAATTCCCAGACTCAGAACATAAAAAGGCAACACCTTCGGCGACGTCTTGAGGAGA
>CAZPWU010000072.1:3595-8255 GCA_964590325.1 uncultured Anaerolineaceae bacterium
AATTCCCAGACTCAGAACATAAAAAGGCAACACCTTCGGCGACGTCTTGAGGAGAAATATTGGCCCGTGTTTGCCAGGCTGTGCCGTGTCCGCACTGCTCAATTGCCTCCTCAAAACTTTTGATAGCGGGCACCGGGCCCGGAGCGATCACATTGATGGTCACCCCATTGGGCCAGGCCTGCTCCTGCGCTAACAGCAGTGCCTGCATCCTGGCGGCTTTACCAGCGTTGTAAGCGTATGCCGGTGATAGCTTTGTCGGGTGCTCCGCGATGCCGATGAGCCTTCCCCATTTCCGCTCATACATCCCCGGCAGGATCAGCGGCATCAAATAGAGCAGCGGCGCCATTTCATGGTGGAGGTCCTCCATCGCAGCAGAGGGTTCAAGCCGGTCGATGGCCTCCGGATGCCAGCCTCCTCCAGGGCCAACGATACAGATATCTACCTGGCCAAATTTCTCAACCGCTGTATTGACCAACCTCCGGCATCCGTCCGCCTCAAAGACATCAGCCTGTACGGAAATTGCCTTTCCTGCGTGACTCTCGATATGATCGATGATTGCCCCAGCGCTTACCTGGCTCGTGCGATAGTTTACAACGACCTTAGCCCCCTCGCGCGCCAGGGTCATTGCAATGCTGCGGCCCATGCCACTCCCCGCAGCTCCGCTAACAATGGCTACTTTGCCTTCGCAGTTCATGCTTGCTCTATCTCCTTGTTCAATCTCCATCAGGAGGCCTCGAGCTGGTCCCCGAGCAGGTATTCCGGCTCGAACCCGATCAGCTGGCGGGCCTTTTCAAAGCTCACCAGGCAGGCCGCGCCCGGCAAAGGTCTTTTGCGATCTTTCACTTCGGGGAAGAAAAGCTGGGCCAGCGTTTCCGATTCGATGCCGGTGAAGTTCTGGGTTTCAGTGACATAGAGTGGATGGCTTCCTTCATAATCAGCCAGCAGCGACTTTTCAAAAGCTTGCGCGGCGTCTTCGGTGCTGAGGATGGCCCAAAAATCTGTATATCCGAAATGTATCAGCATGGAAGGATCGTTGAAGTTCAAGGCTTCACCATGACGGCGCCGTTCCTCCCACGATTTCTCCGCAAAACGCTGGGCGCGCATCGCATCCCGCTCGCTCACAAGCTGGCGTACGCGCGCTTCCCGCTCCGCTACCGCTAACGACATCAATCCGGTGAAGGCGTCCCGGTAGTGAGTAAAGAACTCTTTCCCCATCCAACGGGACTCCTCGGTCATCCCATATACCCCCGGCATCCGCAAGCAAGTGCTCGAAATGCCCTCCCGGCGCCAGTAATAGGCTGAAATCGCTTCGTTGATCTGCTTGGAAAAAGAGTACGGGTCCGTGGTGAAGCTGGGATGCTCTTCATCAATCGGGAAGTACTGGATCGGGAAGCTCTTGACCCCAAAATTATAGCCCAGGGCGTTGATCGAGCTGGCACATGCCACCCGCCGGATCCCTTCGGCAGCCGCTGCTTCAAAGACATTAAAAGTACCGGCGCAGTTGATACGGAAAATCTCATCCCCGGAAGCACCGCCCGGGTAAGGGATGGCAGCCAGATGGGCGATCGCTTCCTGGCCTCTGACCTGCTCGCGCAGAGACTTAAAATCGGTGATGTCACATTCGGCATATTCGGCGCCATCTATGCGCTCACCGAGGCGTCGGTCGATGACTCTAACCTGATGACCGTTGCGTACCAACCGGGTGACGACTGCCCGCCCGACATGACCTGTTCCACCTGTAACGAGAATTTTCATTGTTCTTCGTCCTATGAGATAGTTATTGTATAGAGATAATGTTCAGGAACTCACCTCACCCCCGGCCCCACCCCTCGAGGGGCGGGGAGAAAAAGGCGAAATTGGATATTTTTCGGTGCCAAGCACCGAAAAATATCCAATTTCGCCAGTATTCGGGGGATGGGATATTAATCATGGTTACCTAACGCTCTTAAGGGATTTATTACAGGGCAATCTCCGCTGCCAGAACCGAAGCCGGGGGGAGAGTTATTTTAAAAGGCGACCCGGAACCCCCTATCTTGAAGGGCTGCGGTTGAAGGAAGTCCGGGCGGTCGAATGTGTTATGGGCATGGATCTCGCCAGTCAGAACACGCCCGGAGGCACTTTTCGCACTGGCGCCGCCCAGCAGGTCAACCTTCACCTCTGTTCCCTGTTCGGCATGGCAGTTGGTCAAGGTGAGGAAGAGGGTCTTCCCCTTGAGCGAGGCGCTACCCGCTATCACCGGGATGGAGCCTTCCTTTTCGCCTTTCTTATAGGTAACCGCCTCCGTCTCGACCAGGGTTCTGACTGCGGTACCGTCCTGGTGGGGGGCGTACATTTCATAGACATACCCGGTCGGCGTTACCAGCATCTTCTCACCCTGGGTCAGGATCATGGACTGCAATACATTTACCGTTTGAGCGATGTTTGCCATAACCACCTTATCTGCGTGGCGGTTGAAGATGTCCAGTGTCGTCGCCGCCACCAGAGCATCGCGCAGTGTGTTCTGTTGGAAGAGGAACGCCGGGTTGGTCCCCTCTTCTACCGGGTGCCAGGTGCCCCACTCGTCTACGATCAGGCCGATCCGCCGCTGCGGGTCATAGGCGTCCATGGCGGCGCGCTGCTGGACGACCAGCGGCTCCATCTGCAATCCCTGTGCTATCAGCTGGTACCACTGGTCCAGCGTATATTTCGTCGCCGTCCCGGCGGTACCGCAGTAATAATGGGCGGCGAAGCCCTGGATGTTCTCAAAATCCCAATAGTCCTTGCGCAGCTTGCGGAAGAAGCGGTGGGTCCACTCGACATCGTTGCCGGGTGAGCCACAGGCGATCAGGAACAGGCGCTTGCCGAACCCGCGCATGAAAGAAGCGTAGCGGCGGAACTCGGTGCAGTAATCCTCGGGTGAGAAGTTGCCGCCGCAGCCCCAGTTCTCGTTGCCAACGCCCCAATAGGTGACATTCAGCGGCTCCGAGCTGCCGTCCGTCGTTCGCTGGCGCGCCCAGGTGCTGTCGCCGGGGAAGTTGCAGTACTCGACCCAGTCGCGCAGCTCACGCACTGTCCCCGATCCGACGTTACCGCAGATATAGGGCTCAGCGCCAACCAGGCGGCAGAAGCGGACAAACTCCTGGGTGCCAACCGCGTTAGTCTCGATCACCTCGCCCCAGTGGATATTGATCCGCCGCGGTCGCCGATCGCGTGGGCCGATTCCATCCTGCCAGTGATAGTCGTCGGCGAAACAGCCTCCAGGCCAACGGATGACCGGCGGCTTAAGCTTTCGCAGGGCATCGATGACATCATTGCGGAAGCCGTAGGTGTTGGGAATAGGCGAATCTTCCCCAACCCAGATGCCATCATAAATGCATCGTCCCAGATGCTCAGCAAAATGTCCGTAAAGTTTAGGATTGATCGTGCCAAGGGGGTCATTAGGGTTAATGGTGATGTGAGCCATAGTTCCTCGTATAAAGTTCCTGATTGGGTGGGATTAAGGCCGCTACTCGGTTCAAACCAACCGCCTCAGGGTAATGGATCGAGTTGGTATATTATAATAAACCGGCATTCATTTTAATATGAATGGATTTTACCAAAAACTATCCCAAGAAACCAAAGGAGTATAGCATGGCGATCCCTCTAATTCCGCGTAAAATCCTCTTCGGCAACCCTGACAAGGCCTTTGTCCAGCTCAGCCCCGATGGCTCACAAATCGCCTACCTGGCCCCGCGCGATGGCGTCCTCAACGTCTGGGTCACCCCGCGTGAGAACCTCGATGCCGCCCGGCCCGTTACCAACGACACCGGCCGCGGCGTCCGCTTCTATCTCTGGGCGTATACCAACGCCCACATCCTGTACATCCAGGACAAGAACGGCGACGAGAATTGGCGGCTGTATAGCGTAGACCTGAATACCCTTGAGGTCAAGGATTTGACCCCCTTTGAGGGTGTGCAGACCCAATTGAAGAATGTCAGTCCTAAACATCCCGAGGAGGTCGTCGTCGGTCTGAACAACCGCAACCCCCAGTGGCACGATATTTACCGCATCAACCTCCTGACAGGAGCCAAGACCCTGCTCGAGCAGAATGACAGCTTCATGGACTTCCTGGTGGACGATGATTATCGGCTACTCAGTGCTTATCGTATGACACCCGACGGCGGTCTCGATATCTTCAAGCCTGCCGAAAAAGGCGGCTGGGAAACCTGGGATAGCGTCCCTGCCGAAGACGTGCTGACCACCAACCCGGTTGGGCTGGACAAAGCCAGCACCGTGGTCTTCATGAAAGACAGCCGCGGTCGCAATACATCTGCCGTGGTGGCATTCAAGCTTGACACCAAGGAGATGACCTTGCTGGCTGAAGACCCTCAGGCAGATGCGCAGGACGTGGTCTGTCACCCTACCGAGAAGCATGTTCAGGCCGTCTCGTTTATCTACGAGCGTAAGCGCTGGCAAGTCCTTGATAAGTCCATCGAGCCCGACCTGGCTTACCTGCGCACCGTCGCTGATGGGGATGTGGAAATCGTCAGCCGCACACTCGACGATAATTTCTGGATCGTGCTCTACCTGGTAGATGACGGCGCGGTCCGTTTCTACCTCTACGACCGCCAGCGCCGTCAGGCCAGTTTCCTTTTTACCAACCGTCGTGATCTCGAAGGCCAGCCTCTGGCTAAGATGTATT
>CAZPWU010000073.1:0-8252 GCA_964590325.1 uncultured Anaerolineaceae bacterium
GACTGCGGCGATTACCATATCTTACAGTGTGTCGATGCTGGCTGGACGGATGAAGAACTCTATGATGCCTTCAACGTGGCCTTGATCGTAGGTGGGAGTATCGTGATCCCTCATTTGCGTCACGCGGTTGAATCGCTGGATCTCTGCCATCAATTGAAATCGTCCTAACAGAGGAACAAAGGCAGTCCATATCGGGTAAAATTGGGTTGGGATTATCTAGCTTTATATTCTATTCTTAATTGATTACTGTTGATCAAAACCTTACAACCTATCCATGGAGATCATCAATGATAGAATGGAGGATAATACTCACCGATGGCCTGAACGAAGTTGGTCAGGCCATTTTACGTGCGGCTGCCCGGGTTGTAGATCGAAATGATATCTCCACTGAAGACTTACTGAAAGAAGTTGGGGATTACGATGCTATGATCGTACGCGGCCGCACCACAGTTACACCAGAAGTTTTCGATGCGGCGAGACGCCTCAAGGTGGTCGGTCGGGCCGGTGTCGGGGTAGACAACATCAATCTGACAGCAGCCAGCTCACACGGTATAACCGTGGTAAATGCTCCTGTCTCAACCTCCCTGGCTGTGGCTGAACTTACGCTTGGCCTGATGCTCGCTCTGGCACGCGAGATTCCGTATGCTGATGCGAGGATGAAAGCAGGTCAGTGGGTTAAAAACCAGATTGAAGGGATCGAGTTGAACGGTAAAACATTGGGTGTTATGGGTATGGGGAATATCGGAAGTGCTGTAAGCCAAAGTGCTGCAGCACTGGGTATGCAAGTTATCGGATATGATCCGCTCATCCCTGCTGATAAAATTAGCCAACATGGCGCCGAACCAGTATCTCTACCCAATCTATATGCCCGCTCAGATTTCATTACCCTACATCTCCCATTAACGGACGAGACGCGGGGCATGATAAACGAGCAGGTCCTGTACCAAATGAAGCGAGGCGTGCGCCTAGTCTGCACTGCGCGAGGTGGGATGATCGATGAGACTGCCTTGTTGTGTGCGCTCGACTCAGGTCAGGTAGCTGCGGTTGCTCTGGATGTGTATGCTAAAGAACCGCCTGGATTGACAGCACTGATTGCCCATCCCCAAGTCATTGCCACACCACATATCGGTGCGCAAACTGCAGAGGCTCAGGCCCATGCTGCAACAGACATCGCCTCAGAGGTCTTAAACGCTCTAAGCGGCCAACCATTGCGTTGGAAAATCGTGTGAACAAGGTGAATTACTCATGGACTTTCAAACTAAACTATCTCAACTCAAGACAATTTTAGAGGAAGTAGCAGATCTTAATTCAACAACCAATTTGTTGGATTGGGATCAACAATGTTACATGCCTCCTGGTGGTGTAGAAGACCGCAGTAACCAATTGGCAACTCTTAAGCGACTGTCTCATGTCCGGTTTACATCTGATGAGGTCGGTCAACTGCTCGAAGATCTTCAGCCTTATGCAACCCAACTAGATCCTGATTCAGACGAGGCTCGGTTGATAAAGGTTACCGCTCTGAAATATAAGAAAAACACTCGTGTACCCTCTGGGATGGTTGCTGAGTTTGCCCAGATGACATCTCTAGCATACCAGGCCTGGCAAGTCGCACGAGCTGAAAATAATTTTGCGAAAATTTCACCGTATCTGGAAAAAATTGTAGATTGGAAACGTTGTTATGCTAACCTCTTTGTGCCATATGACCACATTTATGACCCTCTTTTGGATGAATTTGAGCCTGGCTTGAAAACAGCAGATGTAAAGGCAATCTTCAATGATCTCCGCCCTCAGCAGGTTACCCTGATCCAAGCCATTGCCGATCGTCCTCAGGTAGAGGACGCCTTTCTCCACCAATCTTTTAATGAGCATATGCAATGGGATTTCGGCGTTGAGGTCATCTCTAAATTTGGCTATGATTGGAACCATGGCAGACAGGATAAAACAGCCCATCCCTTTTCAATCGGTTTCGGAGTGAGGGATGTGCGTATTACGACGAGGGTATACCCCGATTATTTGAGTTCGGCGTTATTCAGCACCATGCACGAATGCGGTCATGCCTTGTATGATATGGGTGTTGATCCCACTTTTGACCGTACTCCTCTAGCGGATATCACCTCTCTAGCTCTGCATGAGTCACAGTCTCGCTTATGGGAAAACTTGGTTGGACGCTCGCATGAATTTTGGGAATATTATTACCCGCGATTGGTAGATAGATTTCCTTCACAATTAGGCAGTGTCAGCCTCGAAGCGTTCTATAAGGGCATCAATAAAGTTAAGCCTTCGTTGATCCGGGTAGAGGCAGATGAAGCTACTTATAACCTGCATATTATGCTAAGGCTTGAGCTGGAAATCGCACTGGTAGAAGGCAATTTACAGGTTAAAGACCTGCCCGAAGCCTGGAATGCTCGTATGAAAGAATACCTGGGATTGATTCCACCTAATGATGCGGACGGTGTACTGCAGGATGTCCATTGGTCATCCGGATCTATTGGTTATTTTTCCACCTACGCTCTAGGCAACTTGATTTCGGGGCAACTGTGGGAATGCATCAAAGCTGACATCCCTAATCTATCTGACCATATCCGTCATGGTGAGTTTGGTGAGCTGTTGACCTGGCTGCGCGAAAAGATCCATCGCCATGGGTCTAAGTTTGTACTTCAAGAAATGGTGCAGCGTGTGACGGGTTCTAAAATTACCCCCGTACCGTATATGCGTTATTTATGGAATAAATTTAGCGATATTTATGGTTTACGACCTTCCGTGTAATAGCAATGTATAAACGTTGGATTTGTGTTTTTCTAATCGCCATGATATTAGGAGGGTGCACCAGTCTGAGTGGAGCTGATGGCCCCACCCCTTATCCAACAGAATATTTGCCAACTGTGATCGCACTGACTATGATGGCTGGCCAGCCATCCTTGCCTGCTCTTACTTTAACTCCCACACAGCAGGTTAACAAACCTGCGACCCCGACTCCAACTGTCACATTATCCCTGGCAAATCAAACTAAACCTGATGGTCAAGAAACGGTTACTCCAACAAGCTCCACACCTCCACGCAGGCTTACACGCACGCCGACTGTCACCCCAACTCCTGAGGAGCCTCTGGCAGATATCCAGGTATTAGATCCTGGCCCCATGTCTAAAGTGGTTTCCCCACTGCATGTCAGCGCATACCTGAAACCCGGTGCACGTGGGATTGTACAGATTGACCTGCTTGGTGAAAAAACAGACAACCCGCCCCTGGTGCGTAAGATAGTTTCTTTCGGGTCCCTGGAAGGTATGGTAAATCTTGCAGTAGACCTGGATTTTGAAATATCAGGTGTATCGGAAATTGGTCGTCTTCAAATCACTACCAAGGATAAATACGGCCGCATCATAGCCCTCTATTCCGTTGACCTGGTCTTACTCTCGATGGGTGAAGCTGATCTAAATCCATCTGGAGATTTGTTGGCACCGATTATAATCCGCGAACCCAATGAGAATACCCTCATCCAGGGTGGAAAGGTTTTAGTTTCAGGTTTGGCACGACCTGGCAATGACCAATCCCTGATCATCGATATGATCGCCTCAGATGGAACACGTGTGGGACCGAACCGGATTGTTTCGCTAGCAGGTGTTCCGCTGGATGATGATGGTTACGCTTCCTTTTCGATTGAGGTCTCCTACAGCGTTAAGACACCAACCTGGGCACGGCTGATAACCTACGAGAATGGTGGTCGAATCCAGAGTTTCATGTATCTCGCAAGCCGCGAAATTTTGTTGAGCCCTTGACGCACCGATAAGTTAAACTGGATATTACAATTACCTTAAAAAGTGGTTTGTGAAACGATGTTTTATTGACCGTAATCAATTTTTTTCGTACAATAACAGTGAGTTTGATACTTATTGGTACGAACAAACCGGAGGATAATTTTATGGCAAATACTTCCTTTCCTTCTAAGCGCGCAGCAATTTATGCAGATATACCTGATGAGAAGTGGAACAACTGGCGCTGGCAATTAAGCAACCGAATTAACACCTCAGAAGAATTTGAGAAGGTGATAACGCTTACCGAGAGTGAACACAAGGCTCTCTCGGCGCCCAACCTTTTTCGGGTCGATATTACCCCCTACTTCATCTCTCTGATCGATCCGAATGACCCCGATGATCCGATCCGTAAACAAGTGGTCCCGACTGCAGCTGAAATGGTACCATTCACCGCAATGATGGCAGACTCACTGTCTGAAGACCGCCATTCACCCGTCCCTGGTCTGGTTCACCGCTACCCAGACCGAGTATTAATGTTGATCACCACGCAGTGCGCCTCTTATTGCCGTTACTGTACCCGTTCGCGGATCGTTGGCGACCCATCAGCCACGTTCTCGCGGGCGGAATTTGATATGCAGATTGATTATCTTAAACATACCCCCCAGGTTCGGGATGTCCTGCTTTCAGGTGGAGATCCGCTTGTTTTGGCCCCCAAAATTTTGGAAGAGATCCTTGGTTGCTTACGGGAAGTCCCTCACATTGAGATTATCCGTATCGGCACCCGCGTTCCCGTATTTTTACCCATGCGTGTTACCCAAGAGCTAACAGACATGCTCCAGAAGTTCCATCCACTGTGGATGAATATCCACGTCAACCATTCTAATGAGATTACGGCTGATCTGGCTGAAGCCTGCGACCGCCTCACGCGAGCTGGCATTCCGCTAGGGAATCAATCGGTACTCCTGGCAGGGATCAATGACAATGTGCACGTCCAACGCCAATTGGTCCAGGATCTGGTGCGCATTCGAGTCCGCCCATATTATCTCTACCAATGCGACCTGGTTGAGGGTGCTGGCCATTTCCGCACCCCTGTCGCTAAGGGTATTGAAATTATGGAGGGCCTACGCGGGCACACATCTGGCTATGCGGTTCCCACGTATGTCATCGATGCCCCCGGCGGTGGTGGTAAAATCCCTGTGATGCCTAATTACCTGATCAGTATGTCTGACCATAAAATCATTTTACGTAATTTCGAAGGTTACATTACTACCTACGAGGAGCCTATAGACTATATTCCCAACCAGGCAGCTAAACCGCGTATAAAACGACCTGAGCCAGGGCAGACTGGTATCACTGGTTTGCTGGACGGTGAGCAGATGTTTATCAAGCCGGAGGGCTTCGACGAACTTCATGACCGGCATGGTATCCAACACCGCCTAAAGGATGAACGCAAGTGGATACCGCTGGGTATTGGATCTGAAGAGACAAAGGAATAGCCGTTCGAGAGCGAAAATGATCTGCTTAGCTCTGCGCTGATATATCCGTTTAGAGGCATCCTCAAAATTAATGTGTACCTATGGTCAATCATTTATTCGTAATACTAGGGTGGCTGTACACCATTGTAGCTGTGTGGTTGAGTATTTACGGTGCCAATTTGTTGATCTTAGCCCTGCTGTATTGGGTTATCAGGTTCCACCGTAGAACAGATCACAAGTCTCCACTTATAAATCCAGGCCACTGGCCGGTTGTTACTTTACAGCTTCCGGTCTATAACGAGCGGTTTGTAGCGCGGCGTCTGATTGATGCAGCAGCCAGGTTAGATTATCCAGCTGACTGTCTGCATATACAAGTTTTAGATGACTCCACCGACGATACCACTAAGCTAGTTGCCGAAGGCGTGGAGTATTGGGCCAATCGCGGGAAGTGGATTACAGTCCATCATCGCATTAACCGTAGCGATTATAAGGCAGGGAACCTCAAGGAAGGGCTTAAAAGTGCTGCGGGTGAATTCGTCGCTATCTTCGACGCCGATTTCATTCCTCCTCGGGACTGGCTCAAGCAAGCCATACAGCCGTTCTTTGGTCCAGAGGGTGAACGGGTTGGAATTGTGCAAACTCGCTGGGCCCACCTTAATGATGATTATTCAGCGTTGACACTTGGTGTGGCTTTGGGGTTAGACGGTCACTTCGGGGTTGACCAAATAGTACGTTCAAGTGCTGGTTTGCTTTCTAGTTTTGACGGGACTGCCGGTATATTGCGCCGTCGTTGTATCGAAGACGCCGGTAACTGGCGGGGCGCCAGCCTGGCTGAAGACTTGGACCTGTCTTACCGAGCGCAACTATGTGGTTGGAAGGTCCGTTATCTACCGGATGTATCAGCCCCTGCAGAAATTCCTACCATGATGATCGGTTTCAAGCGCCAGCAGTTTCGCTGGGCGAAAGGTTACATACAGGTTGCGCGTTTGCTTGGCTTAAAGGTCCTGAGATCACCGATAAAACCCTGGCTTAAGCTGGAGGGGATTCTCCATATTACTGGATACATGGTTTCTCCGTTGATGCTCATGCTCCTGCTCCTGACTCTGCCATTATCGCTATGGGGTGGTGATGTTATGCGCCGCCTGCCATTGGGTTGGTCGGGGATCGTGGGTTTAGGTCCTCCCTTTTTTTATGTTACCTCCCAATGGGCGTTGTATGGTCGCAAACAATGGTGGCGATGGTTCAGGCGTATGCCTTTATTGGCCATGCTCGGGATTGGAATTGCCGTAAGTAATACCCGTGGAGTCATTGAAGGCCTTATAGGAAAGAAGAGCGCATTTGAAAGCACACCCAAGACGGGGGTTACTCGAGACAATAATATACGACCCAACAAGATTGATGAGCAAATAAAAGCGGACCCAACAAGTTGGGCCGAGTTATTTTTATGTGTGTATGCATTAGCAACGAGTATCCTGGCGATACACCAAGGAAATTGGGTCGGAACCATTTTCTATTGTGTGTCTGCGGCGGGATTTGCCTGGGTTGGCTGCGCAACCCTCCTGGAGACCCGCCCTCATACTCCATCTGGCACCAAGCCAGGGGTTGTATCGACGAATGTAGAATAAACACAACTTCGCAGTCCTGGCTGGAGAAGGCTTTAACCTGAGCGATTGAAGATAATCAACCCTTGACAAAATCTATCCTTTGCTTATAATATTTACTAAATTTGTCATAATAATTATATTGACTGGAGTTCAAACGATGAGGAATTGCATGTGTCTGAGGCGGGGTTTATAACCACCGTCTCGTCGCAGTAATGGAATTGTAGTCAGACCGCACACAAGCCAATACAAACGGCCAACAGATTGACGAAGGGTGGTTGTGACCCCGCTAGCGAGAAGTATTATGCTAAGCGCGACGGGTTCCGCCGCCCTTTTTCGTTGTTTGTTGGCCGTTTTTTTATCAGAATTGAGAGTAGATAATAAGGAATTATTATGAAGACTCTCGTTGCAATACCCAATACAGATATGATATCGCCACCGATCTCGGCAGGAATAGAAGATTCGGTAGGTAATACTCCGCTAGTCCTTTTACGCCGTATAACAAAGGGGCTTTCTCCGCGCGTGCGAGTGCTGGCAAAAGCCGAATGGTTTAACCCGGGTGGTTCAGTTAAAGATCGACCGGCTCTTAATATCCTACGCACGGCGATATCCGAGGGTCACCTCATCCCTGGTAAGCGTTTGCTTGACTCAACCTCTGGGAACATGGGGATTGCCTACGCTACTTTTGGAGCCGTGTTCGGGGTCCCTGTGACACTGACGATACCGGCCAATGCCAGCCCTGAGCGCATATCCATCCTGGGCTCCCTTGGTGCAGAGTTGATCCTGACCGATCCCCTGGAAGGGTCAGATGGCGCTATCCGAATAGCCCGAAAATTGGCGGTTGAGCAACCGCAACGGTATTATTATGCAAACCAGTATGACAATCCAGCTAACTGGCAAGCTCACTACCTCACCACGGGGCCTGAAATTGTCCAACAGACCGAGGGGCGAGTGACCCACTTCCTGGCTGGTTTAGGGACATCCGGAACACTCACAGGTGTGGCGCATTATCTTCACCAATTTAACCCGGGGGTGAAGGTTATCGCTGTTCAACCGGATAGGGCTTTCCATGGTTTGGAAGGTCTTAAGCATATGCTCACTGCGATTAAACCGGGCATCTATGATCCCACTTTGCCTGACCGTATCCTGGAAGTTTCAACAGAAGCCGCTTATGCCATGGTGCGACGCTTAGCACGTGAGGAAGGGCTGTTCGTTGGCATCTCTTCTGGAGCTGCGGCTGAAGCTGCTTTACGCCTTGCTACTGAATTGGACGAGGGTGTTGTCGTGACTGTATTCCCAGACGCCGGTTATAAATACATCAGTGTTAAAACGCTATGGGAAGGAGCCCAATGATCCTGGAGCTCAGTGCTAAAATTTTAGAGGATATCTACGTTCATGGTGAATCCAATTATCCCGAGGAAAGCGCC
>CAZPWU010000074.1:0-8218 GCA_964590325.1 uncultured Anaerolineaceae bacterium
CACAGGAACCAATCCTGCAGGGAGTCCGCCAGAGCATTAGCTATCACACTTATCCCCCTGATCCCTTCCTCCTATGACCTCTACCTCCCTTGAACCCTTCTTCTATCCTCGCGGTGTTGCTGTTATCGGAGCCTCGCAGGATCCCAGCAAGCTTGGCTATGGGCTGGCTCGTAACCTGGTGCAATGCAATTATCAAGGTGCGGTCCATTTCGTCAACCCGAAGGGAGGCCAACTCCTGAACCGACCGGTTTACACCAATATCGCCGATGTACCCAACCCGGTCGACCTGGCTGTCCTGCTCATCCCGGCTATGGCTGTCCCCCAGGCTCTGAGAGAATGTGGCGAACGCGGCCTGTGCGCGGTCATCATCGCATCCGGCGGTTTCCGCGAGACCGGATCTGAAGGTACGGCGTTAGAAGCCGAATGCCTGAACATCGCCCGAACCTATGGGATGCGCCTGCTTGGCCCTAACTGCATAGGGCTGCTGGACACCCACCTTCCGCTGGACGTTACATTCTTACCACCTCCTGCACCAGTGCCAGGTGAAATAGCTTTTATTTCCCATTCTGGGGCTATATGCGCAGCGGTGATCGACTGGGCGCACGGCCAGGGCTTCGGTTTTTCAAGACTGGTAAGCCTGGGTAACCAGGCTGATATCAATGAGACCGATGTCCTGGCTCCGGTCGCTGCCGATCCCCACACCCGGGTTATCACTTTTTACATGGAGGGGGTCAGCCATGGAAGGCGCTTCGTCGATGAAGCCAGCCGTGTGGTGCGCCAGAAGCCGATTATCGTGCAGAAAGTGGGGCGATTTGCTGGGGGGCAGCGCGCCATGGCCTCGCACACCGGAGCCTTAGCCGGGCAAGAGAGTGCCTACGAGGCAGCCTTCCACCGTGCCGGGATGATCCGTGCTGAAACCACGGAAGAGCTGTTCGACTGGGCACGCGCTCTGGCATGGTGTCCGTTGCCCAGGGGGCGTTCTGTGGCTGTGCTGACCAACGCTGGCGGTCCAGGCGTCACCGCTGCTGATGCCCTGGAAGCTAATGGTCTGCACCTGTCTGACCTAAGGCATGAAAGCTGCATAGCCTTGAATTCTATATTACCTCCGGTCGCCAGCATACACAACCCGGTGGATATGCTGGCATCTGCCTCACCAGAGCTGTATGCAGCCTGCCTGAAGATCCTACTCGCTGACTCTGGCGTGGACGCTGTGATGGTCATCATGCCGCCACCGCCCATGTATGCTGCCAGCGCGATCGCTAAAGCCATCATCCCACTCATCCAGTCAGCTGATAAACCGGTCCTGGTCTGTCCAATGGGCGAACGCCTGGTTCACGAAGCGGTTGAGCTTTTCCAGGCTGCCCACATCCCCGATTACCGCTTCCCCGAACGGGCTGCGGCATCTCTGGGGATCATGGCGCAACGAGTAGAATACCTGCAAAAAGTAGTGAAGGATGGTATCTTATCTAATAAACAACTTGACATTGATCCGGAATCAATACGCAAGATACTGAGCGAGGCTGAAAAGGAGGCCGTAAAGGTTGGAGATACCTTTAAGTTCTGGCTACCCCCTAAGACAGTTAACCAGATCCTGGCTGTTTACGCCATCCCCACTTTGCCAGTTGAACTGGCGCACAATCCCGATGAAGCGGTCAGCCTGGCTGACCGGTTGGGATACCCGGTTACTCTCAAGGTGGCCTCTCCCGAAATACCTCATAAATCGGACGTGGGCGGTGTGCTGCTAAACCTGGAGGATGCCAAAGTAGTAGCCCTCGGATATGAGACCGTTATGCGAAACACTCTCAGCGCTTGCCCACAGGCCGAAATATTAGGCGTCCAAGTTCAGCGCATGATTCCCCCGGGGCAGGAGGTCATACTCGGCGCGGTTCAGGACCCCCAGTTTGGCGCCCTGGTGATGTTTGGTTCGGGCGGGGTTGAAGTCGAAGGTTTAAATGATGTGGCTTTTGCCCTGGCTCCTTTGCAGCCCTCGGATGCGGAGGAGTTGCTCGAGAGAACCTGGGCAGGTCGTAAGCTGCATGGTTACCGTAGCTTGCCACCTGCCGACCGTAATGCGGTGTTGGATATATTGATGAGACTGGCAAAGTTGGCTACAGATTTTCCTCAGCTCATCGAGATAGAAATCAACCCTCTTCGGGTCTTGTCGGAAGGTCAGGGTGCCTTCGCCCTGGATGTACGTGTGAGGATAGGTTGAGGTAAAATGAGCGTCATATGACGAATTCAGCGCGCCGTATACTGGGTGTTCTTTTTGGAGCAGTTTTGGGTTTGATCTATGGGCTTTCATCTGGTTTCATCAATGTTATCGCCCTGCCCAACATCCCGCTTTATCAACCACCACCAGGCCGCTTGCTGGATATCCTCCTGGATGCATTTCTCGGGGGCGCGTTAGGATTGGTAACAACCTGGCCTTCTGAAACATTTAGCGGAATTCTCCTCGGCGGGGCGACCGGCGCGCTATTCACATTTTTACAGTCTGCTCAAAGAACAGGATGGCATGGCGCTGTCCTGATCATGTTTGTTTACATTATCCTCCCTTTTGCGATCTTCTTCTTGCCGATAGCTGGGTTGATCCGATGGGCCAGCAACCAATGGGAGCAGGAGACGCTTTACCAGCCTTTCTCATTGCGTAGAAGGACTTTATCTCTGGTGGTGCTGGCAGTTTTTGCTATGATCGCCGGTCTGTTGTCGTTGTATCCGCGGGATGTGCGGGAAGCGCTACGCTCGATGGATGCCATGATCCAGAACAGCATGAAAGTGGCAAATGGGCAGAATCTCCCCCATCCACTTCAGGCTATAGACGGTTTTACCCAGGGAGCCAGCGGCAATTATTCCTTAGAATGGGATCAAAAGACGGATTTTGTGCCCTTGGCACGCCCCCAGGTATCTATAGGAAAGACTGAAGCGGTCATCGTCGTACTCTTCATAAATGGCTTCCGGTTTGTCTGTGCTTTTACACCCCCCTATCCTAATCCGGTATGTGGAAATTATTAAAAGAAACTTGATATACACCTTCGACAACTGCGGCCAGCTGCTCTAACCCCCGCCCCAAAGGCCGGATATTTATAAATTCATCCAAGGAGTGGGCGCTACCGCCGGTGGTCAAGCCCAGGCAAATCGCCGGCAGGCTGCGGCTGAGCAGGAAATTAGCATCTGTAGAGCCGATATTGAGGCTCGGTATGATGCCTTGGGCTTCCAGGTAGCGTATCACCAGACGCACCAGTGGATGGTCAGCGGATATCACCCCAGCAGGTCGCTGACCGATGACCTCGGCTGTGACCTGTACATCGGTCCGAATAGATTCATTCACCAGGGATTCAACCTGCCCGGCGAGATCAGCAAACATTCCGGGTTCTTCAGATCGTAGATCAAGTTCCAGGTGGGCCTCAGCTGCGTTGGTGTTGACTGTCGTCCCACCGGCGATTACACCCACATTCAGGATCGAACGCGGCTGTTCCGGTAAAAGATTAGCTAATAAGCGGGTTACCAATCCGGCCAGCTCGTGAACAGCAGATGGGCGGTTGTGATCCACCGTCGAAACCGGGAAAACCGTATCCAGGTGGGCAGAGACCACCAATGGCGGTGCTAACCCAGTCCCGGGTATCTTTCCGTAGACATTTCCCTCAGCATCGATGCTGACCTCTGTCAGGCCTTCAGCCAGGAAGTATTCATACACAAACATAGCGCGACGCCCCTCATCGAAGGTCGGGGCAGGTATTTGCTGGGTAGTTAAGGCTAAATCCAAGACACGGTCGATGATTTTAGTGTCCACATGATATTCATAGCGATCAACCGTCAGCGTTCAGCGAACAGCAAATAACCTGGGGTAGTACATATATTCCTGGAAAAGAGAATTATAGCTAAGTTCTGAGCGCTGATTGCTGATGGCTTTATATCTTCCGTACCCCATCCCGCAAGGCCTCAAAACGTGCCTGAGCCAAACCTGGCAGAGCCTCCAGGGCATAGAAAGGGCCGTTGCCCTCGATCACCAGAGAGGCCGAGATATTGCCATATAACACTGCCTGGAGAGGATCATAGGCGCGGCGATAGCCGGTCAGGAATCCCCCACAGAAGGCATCTCCTGCACCTGTGGGGTCGCATACTCGTGCAGGGTATGCCGGAACCTCCCAGCGTGCCTGGCTGGAGGCATCATAGAGCCATTGTCCGCGCTCACCACGCTTGATGACCACAAATTCGCAGCCGTAAGAGGCCAGTGCCGCAGCCATCTCCCACAGGTCAGTGCTTCGCCCATGAAATAAATTACGGACCTCGTCTTCGGATGGCAGGAAGGCAGTCAGGCCGTTTATAAGGGCTGGGATATCGTCCCAGTAGGTCGGGTTCATAGTCCCAGCAGAGGGGTCCATTGTCACAGCAGTGAAACCAGCCTGGCGTAAAACCGCCGGTATCAGACTGTGGGTCAGGTAGTCCACCGGGCAAAGATGAGCCGCGTTGGCACCCTGATAATCCGCAGGTATGTCCCCCTGTCGAATGGAGGTTGGTACCAACTGGTTGCGGCTGTCAAGGGTCGAGGTGCGTGACCGATAGCCTAAAAGCGCACGGGGAAAAGGCAGACCTAAACGAGCAAAATGAGCGACCGGATCATCGCTGAGGCGCGTGGCGCGGTCGGTATAAACGAAAAAAGAACGTAAATCGATAGCCTCGGGCAGCACGCGCACGCCGCATGTATCCAACCCGCGGCGATTGCATTCATCCAGCCATTCCTGGGGGTAATCCTCGCCCACCCGAGCGACCAGTCCGGGCGGGGGATCCGGCTCCCACACCGCTAATCCTACGGCAGCATAGAGCAGGTTGCCGCCCGGTACATCTAAGAATACCTGCCCCGATGGGAGGATGTAATAGTCGCGGCGTAGTTGTCCGATAAACAGGTAACGAGGCGAGGCTGGCATGGGGTGATTTTAAGACAATGATTAGAAAATTATGAAAAATGGCAGATCACTTCTCCCCAGCCACCACCTGGCTGTTGCGATCGGAGCACTCGCAAGCAGTGACAGTGCGTGAGTAGCGGGTCAGACTGCCGAGATAAGGCCGGGCTCCATTGTGAGCGATCCAACCTTCCAGGTCAAAGGCTAATAACCCCTCAGCCGGGATCCATTCTCCGTTATATTTTCGCGCAATGTGCACGTGGGTGCCAGTGGCCTTGCCGCCCTCGCAGGACGGATGTCCAATCGGGTCACCGGCTTTCAATACCATCCCCACAGGGACGCGTCCCTCCGTGGCGACGTGCAGGTAAAAGATGACCCATCCGGTGTGCTCATCGCGGTCGCCGTCCAGGTCAAGCACTACAATCGCCGGCTCCGAGCGTACTACCACACCAGGGGCAACCGTCGTGCTCCATTCGGTGGTTGGGTTGCACCCGCCGGTGACCGCCGGTGGTGCGAAGTCGAGGGCAGAAAGCGGGTCACCCTCACCCCAGGCGGTATGCGGTCCGCCGGTTAAGGTCCAGGCTTTCCCCACCGGGAATGGCAGCATTAAGGGTGGCTGAACCAGGCTGCCAGGGATGTGCGGCTGGTTGGATTGCCAGGGGTCGACGAACAGGAGACGGTAGGCCTGGGCGAAACCCTCCGGTCCGATGGCACGATCGTAATCATCTTTGTTCACCAGGCGGGAGAAAAAATACTGCAGGGCGACACTGGCTGAGTTCTGCCAGGGGTCAGGGCGTTCCAGGCGCCCATCCAGATGCTCAAAGCTGGCCAACCGCCCGGTTCGCCAGCCGTAATAGCCGTTATTCAAGATATTAGCAGACCAGACTAGCTGCATGTAAAGCCCCTGGTAGTTTTCGTCCACATGTCCCAGGGGGTAATCCTTGATATCTATGGAATTGAGGGTTGGATTAGTGGGTATCGGTTGGGTCAATGCACCGCTCTGGTACTCCAACAACGCCAGCAGCATCTGTGAGCTTAGGCTGAAATTAAGGGCGACGAGATCTACAACTTGCGCACCGCTGCGGTTAGCTCCGGAAGCGTATTCCACGTACCCATTAAGCCAACCGGTGGATTTGGCGACGAATTCTTCAGCCCGAAAGCTGACCTGCGCCGGACCATTGATATACAGGCTGTCAGGTAGGACCTGGTACTGAGAACCCCAGAACAGCGTATAGTAAATGGGGATCTTCATCGGCATCCCTGGAGGTAATGTAGTGGCGTTGGCAGGGATGATTGGATTAGCTTTGAGGATCTCTGCTACTGTGGTGTTAAAGTGGGCTGCCAGTACAGGCAGTGTATCACCGGTCTGGGCTAAATAATCCACCAGCTCACCCGGTGAGTAGCGTGGACGTTCAGGTATCAGGGCAGTTGTAGCAGGTGGTAAATCACTATTTGGGGCGACCTGGGTTACTGGCAGTGGAGCAACCACAACCTGGGATTGGCAACCGCCCAGGAGGAGGCAGGTCATGAGAAAGAATATACTACTAAATCGCAATGATCTAATAACCATGGGGGTAATCTGGACTGGTGTTACTGCTGGAGGACCAATGGTCAACTAGCGTTGGTCATTAAGGATTGTCCCTGTCCCGCACGATGCGCGACTCGAAAGAGCCGTAGATGCTGGCCTGGATTATTTCGCCATCGCGGGTCAGGCTGCCCTGGTAAGACTGCTCTCCGGCATGAGCAATCCAACCGTTTAATACAAAGGGGGTAGGGCCATCAGCGGGGATCCATTCGCCGTTATATTTACGGGCGAGATGGATATGAGTACCGGTCGAAATACCGCCTTCGCAGGAGGGGTGACCTAGTAGATCCCCAGTTTCCACCCAATCTCCTACCTGGACATGATCATTAGTAATAAGGTGTAAATAGATCAGGTCCCAGCCGGTCTGCTCGCGTCCATCACCATCCAGGTCCAGGACAACCATACCCTTGCCCGTGCGTACGACCAGCCCGGAGGCCGCGGCCACTACCCATGCGTTAGAATCGACACAACCAGGAACATCACCTGCAGGGGCAAAATCCAAAGCAGCCCGCGCTCCCTCATGCTCCCACGCACCATGGGGGCCGCCGGTGAAGCTCCATAATTGACCAACCAGGAAAGGCAGGATCAGCGTGGGTTGGGTTAATCCGGGTGGATAAAGCGGTTCAACATTCAATGCGCGCAGCCAGGGATTGCCGAACATCCGCTCGTACAGGGCAGGCAGTCCATTGTTCAGGTCCAACGCCCGTACCCAACCCTGGACATCATAGACCTGGGTCAGGTAATATTGCAAGGCGACCGTACCAGCATTCAGGTCAGGCGCCAGGCGCGCTACGACGCCGTCTGAGAATTGTACCTCGGTCATTAGTCCCTCTCGCCAGCCATAATAGCCGATGGAAAGCTGGTTTACCGCCCAGACTAACTGCTGGTACAACTCTTTTTTCCCAAATTCGATTTTTCCCATCGGATAATCACTCTGCGCAATGTTACCAGGCTGCCCATACACCCAACCACTCTGGTACTCCAATAGCGCAAGGAGCAGGCGTGGGTTAATAGAGTTATCCCGTGCCACCCGTGCGATGATATCCGCTCCATTGGTCCAGGCAGTGCTGCCCAGGTACTCACGGTAACCACTGAGGTACCCGCCAGCCTGGTTGACGAACGCGTTCATATCAAAATCCGTGGCTGAGGGCGAGAAGACCACCTCACTATCCGGGATGATCTTTTGAGAAGATGTGGTATTTACCAACCGGTGAGGGATGATCAGTAGCTGGTTAGGGGGGAACAACGCGGTTTCAGGGATCGGGTCCGGTGAGGTAATTTCAGAGGGCTGGACTCCGAAGCGTACCGCCACCACTGGCAGTGTATCACCAGCCTGTGTCCGGTAAAGGAGAGGCGGTAGCTCGGTGACCTCCGATGTAGGGGTTGGGTCTTCGGGCACCGGGGTTGAGGACGGGGGTAAAGAGGGCGGGTCTGGGGTGGGGGAAGCCACCAGGAGGGTAGGGTTGGGTGATGCCGTCCAGATAATCCCTTTACCGGGGGGGATAAAAGGTGGGTCAGATTGAGACAGCATCCCGATCGAACAGGATAAGGAGACAAATGCCAGAAGGAGACCAATTACCAATAAACGATACCAGGTGGTTTTACACTCAACGGTGTATTTTATTTTGGGGGACATCACCTTCCCAGGCTTCAACTTTTTGACCATCACGCTCTAAATATCCCTCATATTCGATTCCGGCCCCTTGCGCTACCCATCCACCCATCACAAACGGCA
>CAZPWU010000075.1:0-1283 GCA_964590325.1 uncultured Anaerolineaceae bacterium
CTTTTGAGTAGTAATAAATGCAGGTGGTTGGACTTCGTAATCGATGATCAGGCTGTCTACACCGTCTACCCGCAGGCGCACAGTGAACTCGCCGACCATTGCAGATTTAACAACGAACGTCAGCGCACCGGTCAGGGTCGGGTGCGGATCAGCCAGGACTTCACGGTCTCCTAAAAGCAGGGTGGCGCGCTGCTCCGGGCGCACCTCCGGCTCACAGGTCAGGTTGATGGTGGCACCCCCACTGACATCGCGGGCGACCGAAAATGGTAAAGCGGTTGTGATCTTTGGCGCCAGAGCGAAAGGCCAGGCATTGGAGGTCTGGTCCGGACGGCCGATCAGACTGACTACAGCTTCCAGGGTGTACAGGCCAGCGGGCCATTTTGCCGGTGCCAGGGGGTCATCCAGGACGCTGGGGATCTTAACTGTAAACTGGATTGCCGAACTGCCAGGAGGCGGTGTCATCTCGATCGGTGTCACCAGGCGCGGGTGTCTGAAAATGGCTTTCAGTGCGCTGCCCCTCAGGTGAAAGCCTTTGACGGTCATGATATCGCCCAGGAGGGCAGCCGGCCGATTATGCGGAGGGATCACATCCGTGAGGGTCGCAAAGGGAGGCAGCAAATCGGGTTGGGATAATACACCACTGTCGCCCGGGCCAATGGTCAAAACGGGTAAAGGCGCCTTCACCGGTTTGGTGCTTTCTATCAATACCACCGAGACCCGGTAGGCTGCCGAGACACGGTAGCCAGTCGAAAACATCGTCCACAGCTTGGACATCTCTTCCGGGCTCAGGGGATGATGTGTGATATGCACGCGTTCGACCTGTTCGTAGAGGTCACTCTCTGGCAGGGCAGCTTTGAGCTCTGCCGGGGTGAACAGGATATGGTCGTGCAGGATCTGCATCGCCAGACCGAGCACCTGGTGAGCCAACTGGTCGTCGTCGCTGGTCCCATAGGCACTGATCAGGTAATACAGGTCCAGTCCCAGCGGAGGGCTGCCCGTCTCGCCTGGTTTGGCCTGTCCAGGCATATCCAGGTTGCGCCAGGTCGCGTTCGGTATTACCTGGTAAAGGAAGATGTTGAGCTGGTTACCGGTATTGCTACCGCGCGCCCTATCCGGCGGTTTGGCTGTGACCGCAAGACTGCTGATTACCGCTGAAATACCGTTATCGAGCAGATTTACCAGTGCAGTCGTGACCGCAGCGATCGACAGGGCGTTGCTCATTGCCCACCTCCCTGTCGCTGCTTTAAATACTCTTCAAGACTCCCCTTAGATTGTGATGGACT
>CAZPWU010000075.1:1383-8209 GCA_964590325.1 uncultured Anaerolineaceae bacterium
TAGTGGAGATGGGGGCAACGCGGGAACGGAATCCGATCGCGCAGCCCTATCACCAGCCGTCTTTGGAGAGATAACCCCACTTTGGGAGGGTTCTTGAGCCGAGGGTGGAACCCGCGCGATTTGTACCCAGGCTGGCTGCAGCGTCGCCTGCCTTGGATATTCCTGGTTTTTACCCTCCATCTCGGTCGAGTCTGGGCCAGGTTGCACCTGCTGGCTGGTCAGCTCTCCCTGGGGACCCGCCTGGAGGGGCTGGCGAGGTTCCAGGACACGTGGCTGCCAAACAAAAGGTGGTGCAGTCGGTTCTGAGTGGGTTAAGGGGACCTGTCGGGGGGAGGGCTGCTCGATAGGTCGCTCAAGCTGCTGCCCGGTCTCTACCTGGCTTTGTTCCTGGTCAATCGAGATGATCGGTCCTCCAGGGGGACGCGGCGGTTCGAAAAGCCCGACAAGCCTGGGCTGCATCACAGCTTGCGGGTTTATGGTCCTCATGACGATACGACTCAGGTAATCGCTCATCCGCCCACCATATCCAGGTAAGCCTGCCGTCGCCAGGGGCTCAAAGCCAGGATTTCCGCCTCACGCCAGCCGTATGCCGAGGCCAGGATGTGCACCTCGCGCAGGATGCGGTAAGCCCAGGCGTTGATCTCGTTCCACAGCAGTGTCAGCGCATCGAAGAGGAGCTGCCATTGGTGGCTGCAGGACGGGCAGGTCAGTGAGAAGGCGATATCAGCCAGGGGATCGACCACCGCCATGCGTTCCTGGACAGCTTCGATCACCTCCATCGGTAGATCGGATGGCGCTACGGGGCTGCCCTGCGCATCGACGGACTGCAGACAACATTCCAGCAGCATCTTGCGGGACTGGTCGAGGTCCTGGTTTCCAGCGATTGTTGCCAGGTCCAGGCTATTAGGAATTCGGAAGTGAACCATGAACCCAGGGAATTCAAGGGATAAAGGGTAGGAGCCAGGGGACAAGGGATAAGGGCTAGGGAATTCTCCTTCCCCTTGCCCCTTATCCCCTTTCCCATTTTTCGCCACCCTTATATCAGAGACCCTGAAATTCAGCTCCAGCCTTTCCCCGCATTTCGGGCAAGTCGCCAGGCCGCTCACCTGGGCGCCGAAAAGGCGCTCACGCAGGGAGAGCAGCAGGTCGTCCCGCTGTCCGATGCTGAGCTCCGCCAGCGTCTGGTAGGTGAATTCAGGGCAAGCCTCGGTCAGGAATGCCAATCCGCGCTGGACCGGGGTCATGGCAAAGCCCCGTTCCCAGATATCCAATAGCCCCTGGGCAGTCAATGCGCGCATAGTTCAGGGTATCAACACTTTATCCGGAAGGCACGGTAAAGGACGGCTCGGTCGGCTCGCTCACATCCAGGTCTCGCTCCCAGCCCTCGTTCTCCAGCTTGATGTGCTGGATAGCCACGGCATTGGCGTTGGCATCCAGGTCGGGTAAGGCCTGATACTCCGAGATCCAGCACCGGTAGATTTTATACGCCAGTGCTAGCTGCCCGGCCTCGTTATAGACTTCGATGATCATGTCTTTACGGAAATCCTTGAGCGAGACCTCCGCACCCAGACCCGCCCCAAAGTACCAAACTTTATTAGCCCACTTCTCGAATTCCGTGTCGTGGGTCACACCGCGCTCCAGGGTGATCGGGTCGTATTCGGTGCGCCCCGGGGATTTGCGGCTGGTGCTGGGATCGCCACCCTCGCGGTGCTTGACCACCTCGGTGGTACGCTTCAGTCCACTGACCTTGCTGATGCCGGCGACATAACGTCCATCCCATTTAACCCGGAATTTGAAGTTCTTATAAGGGTCAAAACGTTGCGGGTTAACACTAAATTGAGCCATGATTGCCTCCGTTATTCTTACACCTGGATCTGCCCAGCCTTTTGCTGGATCTTGATGATGACGAACTCAGCCGGCTTCAGTGGAGCAAAACCGACCACGATGTTGACAATACCCAGGTTGATGTCATTCTGGGTGGTGGTCTCACTGTCACACTTGACGAAGTAGGCCTCCTGGGGTGTCTTGCCCTGGAATGCTCCCTGCCGGAACAGGTTCTGCATGAACGCGCCCACATTAAGACGGATCTGCGCCCAAAGTGGCTCATCGTTGGGTTCAAAAACCACCCACTTCAAGCCGCGGTATAAGCTCTCTTCGAGGTATAGGGCTAATCGCCGTACCGGGACGTATTTATATTCCGATGTCATCTGATCCGCCCCGCGCAGAGTGCGTGCACCCCAGGCAACCGCGCCATAGACCGGGAAGATGCGCACACAGTTCACACCCAAGGGGTTAAGCGCTCCGTTCTCAGGGTCGGTCAGTAAATAATCGACCGCCTGCACCCCCGCCAGAGCGGCTTCCGTCCCGGCAGGTGCTTTCCAGACCCCTCGACTGCCATCGATCCGAGCGAACAGCCCGGCAACAGTACCGCACGGAGCGGTCTTGCGCAGTTTACCGTTCTTTAAGGGATCGGCAATCTTGATCCAGGGATAATACACCGCGCCGTACTCGGTCTTGGGCAGGGCAGTGCCCTGGATGGCGGTCATCATATCATCGGGCTTGCTCACCGACGTGGGCGCGTCGACGATCATGAAGGCACGCCGCTCCTTGCAGTAAGAATCGGCATCCATCAAAACGCCCGGGTCTGTAACACCTGGCAAGCAGAGCAGGTTGAACAGGTCCACCTCTTCCAGGGCGTAGATCCCCTTGCGCTGCGAGCGGTCGGCTATAAACAGGTTGTAGACATCGGCGGAAGTATAGGGACTCTCGCTGCCACCAGCCAACGTTACATTGTTCGGCTGGACGAGGGTTGTGCCGGTCAGCAGGTGCAGTTCATTGGCGATGCTGTTTGTAGCCGCCGCGCTCACCAATACCGATGAGCCATAGCCACGCGTTCCTGATGCAAGGACCAGTTTCTTGGCTGCAGTATCGGCTGTACAGGTAAAGTCACGGTAAGCCGGGTTGGCTGGCTTGAGGGCACGCACAGCCGTCTGTATGCGGGCTGCCACATCCCTCAGCTTGGCAGCTAGGTTCGCCCCAGCCGCGGCAGCCGATCCAATAGAGGCGGTATCGGGCCCGTAACCATCCAGGCTGATCTGGAAGCTGGTGTGAGTGGCATCAGGAAGGGCGTTGAGGTCGGCGGCTACAAAGACATCACTGGTCAGGCTGCCATGAGCGGGCATCTCGACTGATCGGATAACCGCCACCGCATCCGTCTCCACGCCGCCATTCAGGGTGCCTAGCATCAAACGACCGGCAGCGTCATTGCGTAAGCCCGGCAGGGCATGCACGCTGGAGGCCTCTCCTGCACTGGCAGAGGTCATGAGGATCGTGTTCCCAGAGGGCGCGCAGGTCATGATAACCACCCCGTTAGCAGCGGCGGTGACCTTGTTCTGTATAGCCGTGCACAAACTGCTTAAATGGTCGGTCGCATTAGCGCCGGTAATGTCGGCTGGGGCTATCTGCACCGGAATGGGCGGCATGCCATCGACCGAAACCTGGAACTGGTTGTGAGTGGCGTCTATCAGCGTGGCGACATCGAGCAGGTTGTTCGCGTTATCCACCAGCTGCCCGCTGACGCTCGTACCGCTACCGAGTGCAGCTAAAACCGCCGGCGCGACGACCCGCTCGATGCTGACCAACTGCGAAACGCTGTTGATCATGTCCTCCACATAACGCGCATCCTGGCTGTTCATGGAAAGGTTTTGGAACATCTCGCCGAGGCTGTCGGAGGGGTTATCGGGCGAGGTGTAATTGAGCGTCAGGTTGAAGGTGCTGGCCGGGTTGCTGGTCTGGTAATCGACCCGCACTTCGATGGCATTACCGGACAGGCCCTCATCCAGGGCAGTGATCGTCAGCACATCCTGCGGAACCCCGTTCTGCAAGGTTCGGAATGCAGCCAGGGCGTTCTTAGCCAGACGCACCACCCAGGCATTGCTGCCACCGTTAATAAAGAACTGGCGCACCGCGTAGCTCATCTCAGAATCGGCAGATATGCCTCCGAATTGGCGCTCGAAGTCGCTGAAACTGAGCATGTGTACGGCTTTGTCGATCGGCCCGCGTTTTGCTGAGCCGACAAATGCGGTTACGGAGGTGCTGACCCCCGTGATGGTGCGCACACCACTGGGGATTTCCTCAACATAAACGCCTGGATAAGTTGGTGTTACTGGCATTGCAAGACCTCCTGGTATGGGATATCGAGTGAATGGGTTATTTTGTTAAATCCTGCTCCAGCCTGGATAGCTCCTCTTTAAAAAAATCAACCAGCGATTGCCAATCCCGGAAATAATGGGGTTCACCGCTGGGTACATACTGCATCTGTCCGCGCCACTCCTTCTGGCCATCGCCCAGTTCCTCTGACCATATCCGCACCGTGAAGAGGTGCGAGCGAGTCTGCCTGAAGGTATTGTCCACGTCGGATTATTTCGGAGAAATCGGACTTTATAAGTCAATTAGTATCAGTATAGCACCTCCTGCGTTTCAAAAGCGTTTCATTTAACGCATTTTTAAGGTCGAATTTGTAAGATTAATAAAAGTTAATTTGGGAGGGTCATTCCGTGGCTAAGGTGCGATCTGTACATCCAGTGATCCCACCCGGCACTGGAGCATCCGCCGTCGCGCCGCGCTCAGATTATTGAAGATATACCGTTGGAGCTGGCTATGGCTGAACGCATAAGTTGAAGAGCCATCCTCGATCAGAATCCGCCGCTGGCAAAGCTCATCCAGGGTCTCCACCAGCTCATTTTCCCCCATCTCGCTGGCCTGCCTGAGGTCTTGATAAGAGATCTCCCGTCCCATAACCGCTGCGATCTGGGCCAGGTCACGTGCTGACCTGGAGAGAAGTGCTAACCGGTCTTGTAGAACGGCCTGTATCTTTATCGGAAGCGGTAGGATTTCCTGTTCCAGAACTGGCAGAGATGGGTTGGCTTTCCCTTCTAAACCATTTTGGTGGATCGCTGCTCTCACCATTTCGACCACGAAAAATGGATTACCCTCTGTTTCCTGGTACAGCCTGACTGCCAGATTGGGAGTGAGTCTACCCTCAGCCAGATACTCGGCCATCGCCAGAGTCTGGCATTCATCGAGCCGATCTAGCTCAATCTCAGCAAGTCGGGCCTGCTGCTGCAAGACACACAGTAGCTTGGTCAAAGGTGGGTTGTCCAGGACTTCTTCCGACCGCAGGCTGCCCACGATCAGTAGAACTGTTTGCGGATCATAGCGTAATAGATAATGCAGCCAGTGTAATGTTTCACGGTCGCACCACTGCAGGTTATCCACGAGCAGCAGTAAAGGCCCACTACCGGACAAAAAGGCCTTTGCCAGGGCCTCGAACAGGCGCTGTCGATGCCAACCCTTTCGCATTAGCGCCGGTTGGCGGATTTCGGGTTGTTTTACTAAGATTTCAGGCAAGAGCCGGCTGATCTCTCCGAGCCAGATCGGGTTAAGGTCCGGCAGTGGTTGGCTGCGCAGCCATGCCACAACCGGCGCAAAGGCCAACCTGCCCTCTGCAGGATGGCAGCCGGTGAATACAACGCGAATACCGCACTCACCGGCCCAATGTCCTAGCTCCTCTAGCAGTCGCGTCTTGCCCGTTCCCGCTTCGCCGGTTAATACCACCATGTGCGGTTTCCCAGCAGCGATGGCCTGCCAAAGCGCTTGTAGCAGATTCCACTCCTGCTCCCGCCCCACCAGCGGGGAGACAGCCATTTGGTGGAATGAAATATCGTGTTGAATACCCGGCTGGTTCGTTTGCCGGAGCAGGTTTTCATAGATCTCCAGGGTAGCCGGGCTGGGATCAATTGAGAGCTCCCTTTTGAGAAGCACTGCGCAAGTGTGATAGAGGCGTAAAGCGCTGGCACGGTCGCCGTTTAAGTCATAAAGGCGCATTAAACGCCGGTAAGCGGCTTCGTGCAATGGATCATAGCGCAGTAAGCTTTGCGCATAATCGACAGCCAGGTTGTAGTCTTGCTCCTCTTCCGCCAGGATGATCAATTGTTCCAGGGCGCCCATAAAATACTGCCGCAGCTGTTCGCGGGGGGCTAAGATCCAATCTGCATAACAGTCCGGCAGAAGATCCCCCTGGTATAAGAGGACCGCCGTCTCCAGCGCCGTGCGCAAGCCAGCCCGGTCGCCTGACTGAAGGGCCTGGCTGGCCCTCGCCATGGAAGCCTCGAAACCGGCTACATCCAGCTCATAGGGGGCGTTGGCCCACCACTGGACGGTCTGGTCGGCTGCCCTTAGATAATCCTCAGAATCCGGCAGAGCCTTCCGCAGGAGCAGGTAAAGGTTGCGCAGGTTGGTGCGCGACTGCTTGTCGCTGGAATCGGGCCAAAGCATGTAAGCCAACTGGGAGCGGGGTTGGGGTGCATCGCGGTGCAGCAGCAGATATGCCAATAATGACTGCAGCCGGGCTGAATTAAGTCTCGTGACAGGCGTATCCCCCAACTTGATATAGAAATTACCCAATAATTGGATGTGCAGTGTCGGACCCATATACCGCCCAGGCGTATCAGTAATAAGGTCTAAATTTTAGCCCAAAAAGGCAATTATGTACACCTCTGCCCAGTGGTTAAACCCGCCTTTTTCATGTTCTCAAAATGTCTTTGCGAGGGCGTTCTGTGCCCGAAGCAATCGCTTGCTTGCGTCAGGTATTGAGATTGCTTCGCGCAGAACGCTCGCAACGACGCCTCGAAAGGGCTCCGTAATTGACATGGCTCAGGGACAATCAGGATTAGCCTCGATCCGTGACCGAGTACAATTTGCCATCCCACCCGCCGAAGTAGATGACCCCGTCTGCCACGACCGGCGAAGAGGATACACCGCTCCA
>CAZPWU010000076.1:0-8206 GCA_964590325.1 uncultured Anaerolineaceae bacterium
TCCGATGAAGTAATAGGAGCGAAGCTAAGCAATGGATGGCAAAGCATATACTTCTGATGTTCTTCCGTTTTTTTCTGCCCATTCCAGTGTAGCAGATAGATAGCCGATGACAGCTTCGAACCACACATACAGACACTTGCCTTCCCACCCCTCCACGGGTACCGGGATACCCCAATCCAGGTCGCGGGTAATGGCGCGGCCGTGTAGCCCCTCGGCCTGGATTTGTCCCAGAGACTGGCGAAGCACATTAGGCCGCCAGTAACTTTCCCGTTGGCGTAGAAAATCTATAATAAAAGGCTGGAGCTTGCCCAAGTCGATGTAAAAATGCTCAGCCTCGCGCAGTTCGGGTGTGGTCCCGTCGATCTTGGAACGCGGGTTGATTAACAGGTTGGCATCCAGCAGGTTGCCACAGTTATCGCACTGATCACCACGCGCATTAGGATAGCCACACATATAGCAGGTACCCTCTACATAGCGATCAGGTAGGAAGCGGTGCTGGTTGGGCGCGTACCACTGCTGCTGCTGATCCTGATAGATAAAGCCATTCTTCATCAATGCCAGGAAGATCGACTGAGACACCTTAAAGTGATTTTCGGTATGAGTACTCGTAAACAGATCGTAGGTCAGACCGAGCTTTTGGTACAGCTCAAGGAAACCGGCATGATACTTTTGGTAGACCTGATAAGGTGTGGCGCTTTCGGCGTCTGCGCTCACGGTCACTGGGGTACCATGGGAATCAGAACCGGAGACCATCAACACGCGGTTGCCCAGAAGGCGTTGATAGCGGCTGAAAATGTCCGCGGGTAAGTAAGAGCCGGTCAAATTTCCAACGTGGATGGGGGAGTTGGCATAGGGCCAGGCGACGGCAACGAGAATGGTGTCAGACATGGGAATCTCCGGTTTGAGTAAGCAGTGATCAGTAAATGGTAATCGGTGATGATGAGTGATTCGTGATCCGTGAACGGCAGTGGACGAATAAAAAGGGCTGTCCTGGTATGGACAGCCCGATGATAATCTCAGCAAGAATGGTTAATGCCCTTCCCTTGTGATCGCGGCTGCCCAGGTACGCCAGTACATCGCCATGGTATACATAGGCATGGACATAACCGAGATAAACGAGGGAGATACTGAGCTGCTCATCCTGATTGCCTGTTGGATAAAGATGCCGTAAGTCTAAACGGGCGATGAGGATTTGTCAAGAGTCTTACTGAAATCTACAAATATTCTCTCAATATCCTCGCCCGGCAGGGGTGACGCAGGCGGCGCAACGCCTTGCCTTCGATCTGGCGGATACGCTCCCGCGTCAGACCGAACTTTTGGCCGACCTCCTCAAGGGTATAGGGACGGTCATTGTCCAGCCCGAAACGCAGGCGTAAGACACGGGCTTCGCGCGGTGATAAGGTCGAAAGGACCTGGCCTACCCTTTCTTTGAGTATGTTCTCATAGACGGTTTGCGAGGGCGCAGGGGTGACTTCGTCTTCCACGAACATGCCAAATTCCGAGTCGTCTTCATCACCAACCGGGCTCTCCAGCGAGACGGGTGTCCAGGAAACCTGAAGCATCCACTGTAGTTTGTCGGGGGTCACCTCTAATTCGGACGAAAGCTCGTCAGAGGTAGGAGGCCGCCCCAATGATTGCTCCAGCGTGTGCACGGTTTTATACATTTGCCGGATGTGGTCGCTCATGTGCACCGGAAGACGGATCGTGCGCCCCTGGTCGGCGATCGCCCGCGTGATCGTTTGGCGGATCCACCAGGTTGCATAGGTTGAAAAACGGAAACCGCGTTTATATTCGAATTTCTCAACTGCCTTCATAAGTCCCAGGTTGCCCTCCTGGATCAAGTCCAGGAAAGGCAATCCCCGGCTGATGTACTTTTTAGCAATAGAGACAACCAAGCGGGTATTTGCCTTGATCAAGTGCTCGCGTGCCAGGATACCGTCCTGGATCAGGGCTTCAAGTTCTTGACGGTGTTGGACGCCGTTACGCCCATTAAGCCTGCGCAGCTCTTGTTTTACCTGGCGGGCACGCTCGATACGCTGAGATAGATCGATTTCCTCTTCGAGCGAGAGCAGGGGGACAATGGACATCTCTTTGAGATAGAGACCCACAGAATCGTCAGGTGAAATATATTCCAGAGTAAGACTAGGATCGAGTTCGGTTTGCGCCAATTCATCAGCCAGTGGTAAGCTTGCTTCAGGGTCGTCTTCGATTATCTCAACGCCGCGCTCGCGCAGGACCTGGCAGAGATGAGCGAGTTTTTCGTCGGTCTCACTCCCCCAAGGATAAATCTCGGTAATGTCGTCTGCGGTAAGATACCCCTGTATATCAGCCTTTTCGAGCAGGAGACCTAAAACCTGACCGCCGTGTATATGTTGACCCGGATATGCCATGCTTTCCTCCCCTAGATAGTGGTATCGACAATAGTAAATGAGTCAGATAATTTGAGTCAGTTATCAGAAATTAATGATTTTTCTGTTGCAGTGTTTTTAGTACGACCAGACGCGGGTCGATCGTGTCTGGGTCGTGATTGCAGGTGGTATAGTTCATATTCTCCCCGCAAATTGGGCAAAGACCTTTGCAGTCTGGTCTACAGAGTGGACTGATAGGGATTTCTAACGTCATATATTCACGCAGCAGGGGAACCAGGTCAATTTTGCCGTCTTCCGGTAAAATTAATCCCAAATCCGATGCCGTCCGGTCTGAAAAAGCGTACAATTCGGTAAAATCGATATCAAGATGTTGCAAGAAAGTGTCCAGGCAGCGCACGCACTCAGCCTCCAGCATGGCGTGTGCTTTGGATTGCATGAGAAGCCCCTGGGGTGTACGAGTTATACGGCACGTGCCAGATAGATCGTTCAACCTCAAATCAGGGGGTAAGAGGACCTCTTGGAGGTTGAAATTAAAATCCCGACTGAAACCAATCGTCTGGTGGATGATAAAACCGACGTTCAGCCGGAGAAGTGAAAGAGAATTTGACACAGTATCGCTCAAAATGAACAATATCTTGTAATAATTTTCGCAATGATAACATACTTAGAATGAGTCGTCAAGGATTGCTAATTTTATTGATAGAGGCCTTACAAAAATGATAGTTTTATGGCATATATATGGTATATTATGGTAGTTAACCCCCACCTGTAGGGTTTTGGTACTATGCGGATAGTCCAAAAAAGGAGATTTTATGAAAAAAATGTTGCTTGCTAGCAACAACGTCGGTAAGCAGCGCGAAATACAGTCACTGCTGGATGACCTGGATATTGAGCTGATTACGCCTGATAATCTAGGCCTGCACCTGGAAGTCCTTGAAGATGGCACAACCTATGCAGAAAATGCAGCTCGGAAAGCTATGGCTTTCGCACGGGCCTCCGGTTTGGTGGCGCTGGCAGACGATTCTGGATTGGAGGTCGATGCTTTAGAGGGCGCTCCAGGATTGCATTCAGCACGTTACTCGCCGATTGCAGGCGCCACAGATGCCGACCGACGTACACTCCTCCTGCAACAACTACAATCCCATCCTCGCCCATGGCCGGCGCGCTTCCGATGCGTTGTCGCTCTGGCAAACCCTGCGGGACAGGTGTGGTTCGCGGAAGGGGAATGTCCTGGCGAGATCATCCCTGAAGAACGCGGCCATAATGGCTTCGGCTATGATCCGATCTTCCTGCTTCCTGATCTCGGACTGACCATGGCTGAACTGACCCTGGAGCAGAAGAACCACCTCAGCCATCGTTCTCGCGCTGTCACAGCCGCTCGACCTGTGTTATTGAAATTATCATCCCCCGCCCCTCATTAATTGCAGAACTGTTGGGTTGTAAGCTTGCTGCTTTGCTACTATTTAAGCTCCTTTTAAGATATGATAAGTCCATGCATGCTTTTTATATTGCATACACCCTGGATCCCTGGACGTTGGCTCTCTTTGCCGGTTTGGCTTGCCTGGTCTTGGGTATAGCAATTGGTTATTATAGCCTTCGCATGTCTCTAGGGCCGCGCCTGAGCCAGCTCCAGCAATCGTCACGGAAAGAAGTCGAACGAGCAGGACAGCTCGAACGCGAACGTTTACGGGCGATATACAACCTGATTGGGGCTTTAACGTCGACCCTTAATTACCAGCGTGTTTTAGAGATCGCGCTTGACCTTAGTAACAGCGCGCTCAACCTATCTAATGCACCGCAGGGCCCCCTGGTCAGCGCGGTGTTGCTTTTCTCCAAAAATACCACAAGCCGGACCGAGCTCAGCGTGGGATCTGCGCGCCGTTTTACACCCACCGACATGCGCATTGCATTGCCCGGTAGAGGGGGGTTGATCGGTCGTGTGATTGAAGTGGGTACCCCGCAAATTTTAAAAACCATCCCTAAAGATCCCGAATTGAGCCGAATCGTGGCCTTGAGAGCCTGCAATGCTGCTTATTGTCTGCCTCTTCGGGCGGGATTGGATACCTATGGGGTGTTGCTTTTTGCCCACCCTAACTCTGACTTTTTCACTGCCTCCCGTAGGGAGCTCTTGGATATTATTGTGTCCCAAGCTGTCATCGCGATCCAAAATGCCCGGCTATACTCCGACCTGGAGCAGGAAAAAGAGCGGATGATGGAAATTCAGGAGGAGGCCCGCAAGAAACTGGCGCGCGACCTGCATGACGGACCTACCCAGTCAGTGGCTGCCATTGCGATGCGGGTTAATTTCGCTCGCCGCCTGCTTGATCGAGATTTGCAGGGCGCTGCTGATGAGCTTTACAAGGTAGAAGATTTGGCCCGTCACACCACCCAGGAGATCCGCCATATGCTGTTTACACTTCGCCCGTTGGTGCTCGAATCGCAAGGGTTGGTGGCAGCCCTCGAGGCGATGGCGGAAAAAATGCATGATACTTATAACCAGAATGTGCTTATTGAAGCTGATCAATCGGTCGTCCCGAAATTGGAGATGAGTAAACAGGCGGTTATCTTTTATATTGCCGAAGAAGCGGTCAACAATGCGCGTAAACATGCCCAGGCAGCTCATATTTGGGTCAGGTTAAAGCCTTTGGATGAGGACGTGACCTTAATTGAGATAGAAGATGACGGGGTTGGTTTTAACCTGGGAGCTGTCGATGCCTCATATGAACAGCGTGGCAGCCTGGGAATGGTCAATATGCGTGAACGGGCAGAGCTCATTAATGGTATCTTGCATATTGACTCGGCCGAAGGGAAGGGTGCACGCATCCAGGTAGTGATTCCATTGAGCGATGAGGCCTCTGACCGCCTGCGTCGGGGCGGGTGAGTGGGTAGTTTATATTATGCCAGTTGTTTCAGACCTTTATTACACCTTGGGAGGTGGAGATATTCAATCTCCTCCTGTTGTACTGCTTCATGGGGCAGGGGGGACTCACCTCAATTGGCCTTCTGCCATTCGTCGTCTGCCTGGATATCGTGTCTATGCTCTCGACCTGCCGGGTCATGGCAAATCAGGAGGACGTGGTCAGCAGTCCATCCCCTTATATGCTATCCATGTAATGGATTGGCTGGAAGCCATTGGCTTACAGCAGGCGGTGTTCGTCGGGCATAGCATGGGCGGCGCGATTGCCCTGGCCCTCGGAATTCATCATCCTGAACATGTTGCAGGGCTGGGTTTAGTGGGAACCGGGGCGCGCCTGCGCGTCCACCCGGAAATCTTGGAATACGCAGCCAATCCGACCATGCTCCACAAGGCTGTAGAGATGATTATTGCCTGGTCTTTCAGCTCCCACGCCGGAGAGCGTTTGGTTGAATCAATTGCCCAAAGAATGCTGGCAATACGACCGAGCGTGCTGCTTGGTGATCTCCAGGCGTGCAATGAGTTTGATGTGATCGATAAAGTATCAAGGATCCACCGACCGACATTGGTCATCTGCGGGGGATATGATCAGATGACACCTCTGCGTTATTCACAATACTTGGCGGGTGCTATCTCATTAGCTCAACTGGTCGTGGTTCCCAATGCCGGGCATATGGTGATGCTTGAACACTCCCAGGATGTAGCAAAGGCTTTGGCATCGTTTTTAATAAGCATTGCGTATCACCCAGGGGAGACCCTATAAATGCAAAGGTTTTCAAAGATTCTCCCTCTTAAAAAGTGCTAAAATCATATATCATATACCCCAAAAACCCTGCTCTCAGGAGGTGATACTATGTCTACGCTCAGAACCACCCTGATCGGTTATGTCCGCTACCGCGGCCACCAGGGACACCTCGCTTTTCTAATGCATCGTGTGACAGGATTGGGTACTCTCTTATTTCTCACCATCCATATTTTGGATACAGCCACTGTTTATTTCTTTCCAAACCTATACGCCGACGCCATTGCTTTATACCGGACCACATTATTTGGGCTAGCTGAGATGGTCTTGGTTTTCTGTGTGTTATATCATGGAGCCAATGGACTGCGCATCGCTTTCTTCGATTGGTTCCCGAAATATTGGACCATTGAAATTGAGCGCAAATGGGCGACCCGTACGCTGATTCTCGCCATTATCCTGTGGCTACCGGCGGCTATTATTATGGGTCGCAATCTCTTGATCTATAATTTTCGCCTGTTTGGGGGATAGTCGGGTGATCTTTTGGAGGATGACACGATGACAACAGAAAGTGCTCAAATAGAAACGGGCGTCCGTAAAGCCAGGATTACTCAAAGCTACGATACGATTGCCTGGAAGTGGATGCGCTACAGCGCCGTGCTGCTCATCCCCCTGGTATGGATCCATGTGATCCTGCAAGATGTGATCATAGGGGTACACCAGATCGACCTGAGCTACGTCGCATATCGCTGGGCAAACCTGGGCTGGCGCGTCTACGATATTTTCCTGGTCAGTTTTGCTTTCGCGCACGGCATGAATGGGTTCCGCCAGGTGCTCAATGACTATATCCATACTGTGAAAGCTCGTCAGGCCGTTGCCTTGTTTCTATTAATCGCCTGGTTTGTCATCACCTTGGTCGGGGCCACAGCGATCATCGGCGGAGTACGCTAGCCATTAAAGGGTCTATACGAGGAGTATCCGATGGCAACACAACACCAATTCGACGTTGTTATTATCGGGGCGGGTGGGGCTGGCCTGATGGCGGGTCTGTATGCTTCCAGAACGGCTAAAACGGCAATTTTAAGCAAACTGCATCCCACGCGCTCACACACCGGCACTGCCCAGGGAGGGATTGGCGCAGCCCTGGGGAACCTGGAAGAGGACCATCCCGAATGGCATACCTATGATTCCGTCAAAGGCAGTGATTACCTTGGCGACCAGGATGCGATTGAATTTATGTGCAATGAGGCCGTGCAGGCCGTCTACGAATTGGAACACATGGGTCTGGCCTTCTCACGCACCCCGGATGGCCGCATCGCCCAGCGCCCGTTCGGTGGGCATACCAATAACATCACCGGTAAACCCGTGCGGCGTTCCTGCTATGCCGCCGACCGCACCGGTCACATGATCTTGCAGACGCTTTACCAGCAATGCATCCGCAACCAGGTCAACTTCTTTGACGAATTCCAGGTGATGGACTTGATCGTTACGAACGGCGTGGCTACGGGTGTGATCGCAATGGAGCTGGCAACCGGTGAGATCCATGTTTTTCATGCTAAGGCATTGATCTTCGCTACCGGTGGGCACGGACGTTTGTGGGAGATCACCTCTAATGCTTATGCCTATACGGGCGATGGGATTGCCGTCACCATGCGGCGAGGCATCCCCGCCGAGGACATGGAATTCTTCCAATTTCACCCCACCGGTATCTATAAGTTCGGCATTCTCATCACTGAGGGTGTGCGCGGTGAGGGAGGCGTCCTTATCAATGGCAAAGGTGAGCGCTTCATGGAGCATTATGCCCCGCATGTGAAAGACCTGGCCTCCCGCGATGTGGTCAGTCGCGCTATGTATATTGAGATGAAAGAAGGCCGCGGGATCAATGGGCAGCGTTATCTATACCTGGATGTGCGCCCGGAGATTGTGAATAAATACGCCGAGGTTGATGGTCGTACCCGACCGAATGGGACGCCCTATCGGGTGACACCTGAGGAGATCATCAAAAAGGTGCCTGATATCATCGACTTCTGCCGCACCTACCTGGGTGTGGACCCGGTGACGCAGCCGATGCCCGTCCAGCCCACTGCCCACTATACCATGGGCGGGATTCCTCCGAATATGTATGGGCAGGTGGTGATCGATGAGACAAATACGATCATGCCGGGTCTGCATGCAGTCGGAGAG
>CAZPWU010000077.1:0-8183 GCA_964590325.1 uncultured Anaerolineaceae bacterium
CGACTCGATTGCCGATCGCTCCCCCCGACACCCTCACACCGGTCCCGACTTCCGCGCACCCTCCAGCCCCTACTCCGACCCAGATTTGCGACCTGGCCGCACCCGGTTATCCTAAAATTGATATTACTATTGATGATGATACACAGATGCCGCCCGGCCAGCTTTTTACGAAAGTCTGGCGGCTGACGAACGCCGGAACCTGCACCTGGACCAAAGATTATGCCGCAGTGTGGTTCTCCGGTGAGAAGCTCGGCGAGACCACCAGCGTATCGATCAGTGCAGATGTGGCTCCTGGAGGGAGTGTTGAAATTACCGTGGATATGGTGGCACCGCTTGTTCCCAACCCCTATCAAAGCAACTGGAAGCTGCACAACGCCGTGGGCCTTCTGTTCGGCATTGGGCCCAATGGGGATTCGCCTTTCTGGGTACGGATCGTGGTCGTGCAAGCCTCTACTGCCACTCTTACTCCCACAATCTTGCCCACGATAACCCCAACGCCTACGGCTACCCCCTCGTCCACACCGACGTTCACTCCGACGCCGGTGATACAGGTTAGCGGTACCTTCACTCTGACCCCTGGGGTCTCCATTGACCTGGATACCGCCCAGCTCAATACAGGGGAGGGAGATGACCTGGCCTACCGGACCGAAGACCGCTATCATGTGCTCGCGCCTCTCGGAGAGGCGCAGCTCGGTATATATGCCGGCAGTGGTCAGCCCAGCCCAGAAGCCTGCCATTCGGCCAACATGAGCACGGCCCCGATACCGGTCGAAAGCCTGTCACCTGGGGCATACCTGTGCTACCAGACGGGCCAAAAACAGAGCGGTTGGGCGCACTTGAACAGCTTCAACCCCCAAGACTTTACGATCAATTTGAGTATATTGACCTGGGCATCGCCGTGAGCACCTTGTACCTGGTAGCTACCCCGATCGGTAACCTCGGAGATATCAGTAACCGTGCTCTGCAGGTGCTGGGCGAGGTGCGTTTGATTGCTGCTGAAGACACCCGCCGGACAATCAAGCTGCTTAACCGTTACGGCATCCATACGCCGATCAGCAGTTACCACGAGCATAATAAGATAACAAAACTTACAGAGTTCATGGCTGCCCTGGAAGCGGGTGACGTGGCATTGGTCTCCGATGCGGGGACGCCGGCCTTAAATGACCCTGGCTATGAATTGGTGCGCGCAGCCCTGGAGGCCGGGCATTCGGTCACCCCGATACCTGGTCCCTGCGCCCCGATTGCCGCCCTGGTGGCTTCTGGGCTGCCCACGGAGGCTTTTCTTTACCTGTGTTACCTGCCCCGCAAGATCACGGAGCGCCGCCACCTCCTGGTCGAGACGGTTGAACTGCCATATACCCTGATCTTCCTGGAGACCCCTCACCGCCTGCTGTCGGCCCTGGAAGACCTTAAGATCGTCCTGGGGGACCGCAATGTGGCGGTAGCGCGTGAGCTGACCAAGCTGCATGAGGAGATCTTCCGCGGGAGTCTGAGCGCGGCGTGGGCTCACTTTGCTACCCAACCCCCGCGCGGTGAATTCGTGCTGGTGGTGGCGGGTCGCACGCCTCACCAGGAGACCTGGTCCGCGGAACGCCTGCGGGCCGTGCTGAAAGAGCACCTTGAGCGCGGCGCGTCGCCTGCCCAAATAGCCGGTGACCTGGCAGCCAGGTCCGGTTGGGCGCGGAGGGAGGTGTATCAGGTGATTAACGAGATGAAAGGGAAATTATTAAAGGAGTTATAGATTATGAACCTCGATGACTATCAATCTTTCCCTGCTATCGACCCCCAAAATATGCTCTCCCATATCGACGGCTTACCCGACCAGTTACAGACCGCCTGGAAATTAGGCCAGACACTCCCCCTGCCATCTTGGGAGGGCCTTGAGCGGGTACTAATTGCCGGGATGGGCGGCTCGGCGATCGGTGCAGACATGCTGGAGGCTTATGCGGCGTCCACTTGCCCAATCCCCGTCGTGGTGCACCGCGACTATGGCCTGCCGGCCTGGGCGCGCGGCCCGCGTACGCTGGTGATCGCCTGCTCCCATTCTGGCAATACCGAAGAGACACTCGCTTCCTTCGAGCGCGCCGGCGAAAGTGGTTGCTTGCGCCTGGCGGTAGCTACCGGCGGAAAGTTGGCTGCGGCTGCCGGGCAGGCTGGGACACCCGTATGGACCTTTGAGCATCGCGGCCAACCGCGTGCAGCGGTCGGCTTTTCCTTTGGCTTGCTGCTGGCTGCCTTTGCCCGGTTAAACCTGATCCCCAACCCGGCAAGTGAGCTGGAAAAGGCGGTTGCTGCCATGCGTGCCCAGCAGGCCCACTTAAAGGCAGACGTGCTCGTCGTACAAAACACTGCCAAACGCCTGGCCGGGCAGCTGGTGGGCCGCTGGGTGGCGGTATTTGGCTCAGGCATCCTGGCGCCTGTCGCCCGTCGTTGGAAATGTCAGATCAACGAACTCGCCAAGGCCTGGGCGCAGTTCGAGTCCCTCCCCGAGGCTGACCACAATACCCTGGCAGGCTTGCTGAACCCGGACGAAGATCTCCCCCGTACCATGGCGCTTTTCCTACGCAGCCCGGCCGACCACCCCCGTAACCGCCTGCGTAGCGATCTGACCCGCAAAGTCTTTATGTTGGAAGGATTATCAGCCGACTCTTTTGATGCCCAGGGGGATACCCCGCTGGCTAACCTGTGGACTACGCTGCACTTTGGGGACTACACCGCATACTATCTGGCGATGACCTACGGAGTGGACCCAACCCCTGTATCCGCCCTCGAGACGTTAAAGCAGGAACTGCGCGCTGCCGGGTGAAAGTTATTAGAAGAATTGCACTACCCCTAACCCCATGACCAGGCCCAGGGCTATCCCTGCCAGGACGTCTGAAAGGTAGTGCAGGCCCATGGCGACGCGAGCCAGGCTGACCAGGGGTGCCCAGATGATCAGGAGGACGGCGAACCAGGCTGGACCCAGCCCGATAGCCATCGCCACCAGCATGACTGCGCGGGCGGCGTGCCCTGACGGAAAAGAATGCGGGTCGGTGTTGCGGTATATAGCGCCCCATTCCCCCTCCGGTCGTCGCCGCCTCACGAGGAACTTTATCGTGAGCACTAACGCCGCGGTTACCACGATGCCGACGGCGAGCGCCAGGGCGCGCTGCCGCCAATAGGCGCTGCCCAGCAACCACAGCAGGATCAGCCCTGCCAGCCAGAACCACGAATCCCCCGAATGGGCGAGCACTGCAGCCAGGGTCCGCAGTCGACCTGGGCGTTCCGCCACCCGCAGCCGGTCAGAGAGGCGGGCGTCCAGTTTCAATAATTGGCGGATCATCCCACTTGCTGCCGGACCAGGTCTGCGCGCATGATTTCTAGCTGGTGAGGCTTGTCGACATCCATGCCGACCTCGGCATAGGGGGATACGATAACCCGACCCTTAATATGGAGCCGTTTGCTGACCAGCTTTTCAGCGCTTTTTACATCGATGAGGTGGGTGACGACCAAAAACAGCGTGTCAAACCCGATCAGCGCTGCCTGTTTCAAAGCGTTTTTGCGTGAGGCGATGATTTTTTGCCACATGCTGTCTTCCCCGAGCACGGTCGTGGCGCGGATGACATTCATATCGCCACCGCAAAACTCACCGTCTTTCAGGCGTATAAAAGAACGGTTGGAGCCGGGATAACGGGCTTCCATGACCTGGCGTGTGATAACGCAGTAGTAGACATCGTGGTCGGTTTCCATGGCGGTATTGACCAACCAGTCCACCATCTCTGGCTTGATACCCGGGATATCGGAGGAAACAGCCAGGATATGATGTGCTGAGGGGTTTAGCTCCTTTACCTTGACCACCCCGGCGTGGATATTATCCAGCATATCCCCCTGGTTGGGGATAAAGGCCAGGGGTTTACTGCATGTCACCCCACTCGTCTCATTAAGGCCAACCAGGGCCACCCGCTCGACGGTTTTAGCCTCGCTCAGGGCATCTAAAGCCCATTGGACCATCGGCTTCCCGGCGACATCCAGGAGAGCCTTGTACCCACCCCTGGTGTACTCGTAGAGCGGTTCACCGGGTTGAGGGATTCCACCAGCGGTCACCATGGCGTCCATATCAGTTCAACTCCTGTAGCTGTGGTTCAAAGCCCAGTTGCTTGAGCATCTGACTGAGCTCATCTCTGGTGAGAGTCCGCCCCTTACCCGCCACGGCGACCAGGGCGGCTTCCATCATATTCGTCCCGAAAGAACGCCCCTCCAGCACTGGGGTGGAGGTCACCACATATTTAACCCCCAACTGACGGAAGAGGGCGATGTCTTCCTGGGTGGTGGTATTAGTGGCGATGACTTTACCCTCCATATGGTCGGGCATGTGGTGTTTGACATAGAGGCAGTCACCAGCGATTACCGTGCCCCACTGGTAATACTTTTCCCATTTGGGGACGCGCGTCTCTTGCTTTTCTCCGGTTGGATAGACCCATTCGAAGGGCAGCCGTCCGGCAATGGGCATAATAAACGCGGCCAGGGTCTTCACGGCGCGCTCAGTCCGGACGGAGATTGGCAGGCCCAATCCGAACATAATATCGCCGAAAATGCATTCATACCCTGCATCCAAGAACGATTTCGACATGCCCCAGCGGTCGGCGCCGCTGACGATAAAGACTTTTTTGCCCAGTTTAGAGACATATTCGCCGATCTTTGAGTCGATAAACGATGCCAGGCGGTTCTCAAGGGTATTTTTTAATCCCGCTCCATCGACCAGGGGGGTCTGCTTGACAAAGCGCACCATCGGCTTAACTGAATAAAGCGGGTACCATTTATCAGCGACCATCAACCCCAGGTCCGCACCTCCCACGCCAAAAGCATCGACTTTGCCATCCAGCTCCTTGTAAAGCTGGGCGGCTTTTTCCATGTCGCCATCGGTGCCGATACGCTCGATGGTCACTTTTTCGCCCATCAGCTCGATCTCGACGGCCTTGTCCCGTTTAGACGAGCCGATGCTGATGCTGACCGCGCGCTTCATAGAAGAACCTCCTGGGGATTGCCGATTGTTGACTGTAGATTGCTGATTACGGCTTTGCCCTCTCCGCCCATCTGTGACCCAATTACTTGGTTATCTGATACCTGATTGCGTTCTTCCTCAGTATACTCCGAACTTGCCAATATAGAAAACCCTTATCTGGTTGCGAGGAGGCGAAACTATGGATATGACTTTGGTTACCCTTGGCTCTTTGGGAATTTCCGGGACACCCCCATCTACGACCCTTTCCACGGTAAATCCCAGAGACCCTTACCCTTTAGGTTTATCCTCGTAAAGGTTATAATCGATGTCGTGGATAACCGGACCTGACCGGCCGCCCCAGCCGATGCTGGCGTGTGACCCGTCAGGTCTTAATCACCCGATGGAGGCTGAACCGTGGACCTACCCAAATGTGCTTACTTCAAAGGTAAAATCGTGCCCTACTCCGAGGCCAAGGTGGGAGTGTTGACCCACGGCTTCAATTACGGCACGGCTGTTTTTGCTGGCATGCGCGCTTACTGGAACGACGAGGAAAAACAGCTCTTTGTCTTCCGGCCGCTTGATCATTTCAATCGTTTTCTCAATTCAGCCAAAGTGATGTGCATGGAGCTCGACCAGACCCCCGAAAGCCTGACCCAGGTGACGGTCGATCTGTTGCGCGCCGAGGGCTACCAGCGGGATGTGTATATCCGACCGCTGGCATACAAGGCTGACGAGATCATCGGCGTCAAGCTGCACGGTCTGCACGATGAAATGTCGATCGTCGCCCTGCCTTTCGATCGCTACGTGACCAACGATACTGATGCCCACGTCACCATCTCCTCCTGGCGGCGGGTGGACGACAACGTCATCCCGGCGCGCGGCAAGATCGCCGGCGCCTACGCCAACTCGGCGCTGATCAAGACGGATGCCGTGCGCGCCGGCTTTGACGAGGCGTTGGTGCTTACCCAGGATGGTCACATCTCCGAGGGCAGCGCTGCGAATGTTTTCATGTTACGGGATGGGGTGCTGGTCACCCCCCCGATCACCGATAATATCCTGGAGGGCATCATCCGTCGTACGGTTATCGAGTTAGCCCAGAATGAAATGGGGTTGAAGGTGGTGGAACGCTCCATCGACCGCACTGAAGTCTATATGTGTGAGGAGCTTTTCATGACCGGCACGGCGGTGCAGGTCACGGCGGTCACCCGGGTGGACTACCGCCCGGTCGGACACGGACAGATGGGGCCCATCGCCACCCGGCTGCGTGGGCTCTTCGATAACGCAGTGCGCGGGCGGATTCCCGCCTACCGGCATTGGAACCAGCCGGTCTACCCTTGATCACTCCAAACTGAGGATTTCCCTCTCTACCTCGCCCCCAGCCCGGATGTGCAGCAGGCCCACGCTGGGGGCATGGTTATTAAAGTCGGGGCAGCAGGCCGAGCCGGGGTTAAACAGCAGCCGGTCCTCCAGCCAGCAGTTGAGCGGGCGGTGGGTGTGCCCGAAGATGATCACCTGGGCATGGGGGAAAGTCGCCAGCAGCCGCGGCTTGAAACGCTCCAGCCGGTAGCCTTCCAATATATACCGCGTGCGGTCAGCGAGGTAATTCCACCAACGCCCGTGACCGTGGATCAAGCCGACCGCCACACCACCGAAATCCAGGGTACGGCTGAACGGCAGGTGCCTTAAATAGACCCAGTCGCGGTTGCCGCGCACGGCATGCACGGGAGCAATCTTCCCCAACTCTTCTAAAACTGATGGGGTCATTATATCGCCGGCGTGGAGAATGGCGCTGACCCCGGCCTCCCGAAAGATCGCTGTCACGCGCGGGTTGAGGTCGGGTACGCGGTCCGGGATGTGGGTATCAGAAATAACGCCCAGAGAGATCACGATATCGGCCAGACGTCCGAGGCCTGCTTGGGGAATAAAATATTCAGCAACGTAGCAACTTCATCGCTGCGCGTCCCGCAGTCGGCGAAAGCATAGCGCAGCTCTTCGAGTGAGCGGTAGCCGAATAGCAGTTGCAGGAAGGTCAGGTCGGGGAAAGCCGAGTCGCCCGAATGACCCTGGGGGATCGGTTTCCAACCTTCGACGGTCTTCAGGCGGCCCTGCTCGAAGACCAGGTGCAACCCGCTGCGGTAGAAGGTGATCTTGAACTCGCCCGTATAGCCCACCAACAGCGATCCGGCCAACCGCTTCTCCAGGACTGGAGCGATGTGCCGCAGGAAGTCCGCCAGGTCGGGGACACGCACGTACCAGGCGTAGGGTCTGCGCACGCGCGGCAGCCGGTCCGGGATCACCTGGTAGACCGGGTGCTCCGCCCCCAACCTGAAGATGAAGCTGCTGAATGGCTCTTTAGTTCCAATGAAAGGTGGCAAGGCCTCCCCGGCAGCTTGGAGATAGCGGATCACGCTGGGGGTGACAGCCGCCCAGGAGATGCCGGGCTTTACTTCATAGGCGAGAGTCGCCATCGACGGTCCCCAGGTAAAGGGCTGATGGGCCAGGAAGCCGACCGGCTCCCCGGCGGGTGTTTCGATCAGGCGTAGTTCCATGCGGTTGATGTTCTTCTCGCTCTTGCCCTTCAGTTCATAACGCCACAGGGCTTCGTCCCAGATGCAGTTCACCAGGTAGCGCTGGCAGGCTTGCTCGTAAAGGCTGGCGATGAAGGGCAGGTCGGCTTCGGCTGCTGTCCGCAGGCGGTAAGGCTCCGTTTCACCCTCTTTGAGCTTGGGGACCTGCGGGATAAAACCGGCACGGAAGCCCTCCAGCGCCAGCCCCATCTCATAGCCGAACAGGCGGTAGTAGTAGGGGATGCCGGTAATGGCCTGCATTTTCTCGCCGCGGTCGGCGCTCCACTGGTGGATCACCTCGAATTGGGCACGCACCAGACCCCGGTTGCGGTATTCGGGTAGGGTGGCGACCAGCTCGGGCCGTCCAACGCCGAAGGGAATCCCGCCGTATGACCAGGTCTGTGAGATCAAATTGAGGCACGAGACGATCTTGCTAGTTGCAGTATCCTCGACGACGGTGAAATCTTCGGTCTTGAATGTGGGGTGTGGGCCTACCATCAGGTCGCGCACCCAGGCGCCAACGCGCTCGTCGGGGTGCTCGGGCCCTGCATCGCTGTGGATACGGGCGTTGAAGTCGACTAACTCCTCCGTGTCTTCTGGTACAGCCCGGCGAAGGATCAGTCCGCCTCCCAGGT
>CAZPWU010000078.1:0-8147 GCA_964590325.1 uncultured Anaerolineaceae bacterium
CGCCAGCGCTAAAACTCAGGCGGCCTCGCTTGTGTTGACTCAAGACCCGCGCCAGGCGCTACCGGCGGTGACCCTGTACGATGGCAGCGATAATTGGCTTGCCCGGCGTGACCTGATGGAGAGTAACCCGTTCGACCGTGACTTTGTGGCTGAGATCGATGAAGGCGGTCTGGCTCACCTACGCTTCGGGGACGGAACGCTCGGTGAGATGCCGGAGGTGGGTGCTCAATTCACGGCGACCTATCGCCTCGGCAACGGGCGTACCGGCAACATAGGGGCAGAAGCGATCGCCAACGTCGTCACGACATTGGCCGGCATCGTCACCGTGCGTAACCCGCTGCCGGCTCAGGGTGGGACGGACTCGGAGCCCCTCGAGCAGGTACACCTCTATGCCCCAGAGGCATTCCGTATCCAGGAGCGCGCCGTCACAGAGGCTGATTACGCTGAGGTTGCTGAACGCCACCCCCAGGTGCAGAAAGCTGTCGCCACTCTGCGCTGGACGGGGAGCTGGTATACCATGTTCTTGACTGTGGACCGCATGGGTGGCCTGCCCGTGGATGCAGATTTCAAGGTTGAGATGCAGTCATTTTTAAACCTCTATCGCCTGGCAGGACACGATGTAGATATCGAGTCGCCTATCTATGTGCCCCTGGATATCCTGATGACCGTGTGTGTCGCCCCGGGCTACTTCCGCGATGCCGTAAAACAGGCTTTACTCGAGACGTTCAGCAATCGCGACCTGCCTGACGGACGGCGTGGGTTCTTCCACCCGGATAACTTCACCTTCGGACAGCCGGTCTACCTGAGCCAGGTGGTGGCGGCCATCATGCGCACACCGGGTGTGCTGTGGGTCGACACCGATGATACTCCACCCAAGCTCAACCACTTCCTACGTTGGGGACAGGCTGCGCGGGGTGAGCTGGCGGATGGCAAGATCAGCATGGGACGGCTGGAGATTGCCCGCCTGGATAACGACCCAAGTCTGCCGGAGAACGGCAAGATCGATTTTGTGATGGTGGGTGGCTTATGATGGATACCCTAAATATAAACCTGGATACTTGCCATTGCTGCGAAACGGGCAGCCCGATCCCTCCGCGTTATAACCCGCCCGGGCAGCCGTCGATTGCTTACCGGCTGAGTACGCATGCTAAATTCCTGAGGCGCATGCTTTCCCGCCTTTCGATGCAGGAGGTTCCGGATGGTCCCCACCAGGGCACGCGTCCGCTGACCGGACTGACCACCCGCTCGACCGACGACCTGTCGATCGCCCTGCTGGACGCCTGGGCGATGGTGGCGGATGTGCTCGCTTTTTACCAGGAGCGGATCGCTAACGAAGGCTACCTGCGTACGGCAACTGAGCGTCGCTCAGTTCTCGAGCTGGCGCGCACCATCGGCTACGAGCTCAACCCTGGTGTGGCTGCCAGCACCTTCCTGGCCTTTCAGATTGAGAAATCCTCGGGCACGGTGACCATACCTCAGGGCACTAAAGTTCAAAGTATCCCTGCTCCGGGGAAGCTGCCCCAGACTTTCGAGACCAGCGCTGATATCAGTGCCAAACCCGAATGGAATGTGCTGCCACCCCGCCTGACCCGCCCTCAAGAGCTGGCGCTCAAGGATGGTCAGCTCTACCTGCTCGGCCTGAGCGCTCATTTCCCAGATACCACACCGGACCTGCAGATATTCCAGGCAGCCGATTTTGACTTGATCTATCCGTTGGACCCCGCGATCGTCCTGGATCCCAGTCTGGGAGAGGTCCAGGCACTGGAGGTCCAGCAAATCTATCTAGATGGGACGAGCACGAATCTCAAGGCTGGCGACCCCCTCTTGCTGGTAGGGAAAAATAGTGCTGGTGATATCAACACCTGCTCATTTCCAATGCAACGAGTCGAAGCCGACTCGACTTTGAACCGCACCCGCCTCGACCTGAGCGAAAACCCGCCGATACCTACCTTCGCGCCGCTGACCCTGGCACTGGCGACCGTCACCCTGGACACGATGACCTTTAATGCCGAGCAGGTGCAAAGCGTGATCCTCGGACAGGCCTGGAGCGAACGTTCGCTTAACGCCTTCCTGGCTGTGCAGGGCTGGGACGCCCAGAACCTGCTCGCTAACCTGTCAGCACCAGCGCCTGTTGGGCTGCCATCTCCGGATCAGGGTGTCTTTGCATTTCGTGAGCGTGCCGGGTTCTTTGGGAACAATGCGCCTTTGTTTGGCAGTCTCCCCAAAGGGGATAACCTGCGTAATGACCCTTATGCCGCATCTACCAGTAACTGGGACGCGGCCGAGAACAGCACGGGTAGGACGGTGTGGACCGATTCGTGGGGCACACTGTATCCCACCAATTATCCCAATGTGGATGTGTTCCTGGAGCGCAGCGTATCGGAAATCGTTACGGGTAGCTGGGTGCTCTTCAAAGACCCCGGTACAGGGACAGCCGCTTATCGGGTCAGCGCAGCCAGCGATGTGTCAGTCACCGGTTATGGGCTCAGCGCTAAGGCGACCGGGTTAAAGCTATCCCAGCCTGACGGCACCGGTCCGGATACAACCACCGAATATAAAGTCCGCCGGACGACCGCATATACCCGCAGTGAGAGCCTTGACCTGGCCCAGCTTCCCATCGAGGACGACCTGTCGCAAGGCGACACCTCTCTCATGTTGAATGGGCTGGTGCTGGATTTAAAAGTCGGGCAGCCTCTGGCATTAAGCGGTGAGCAAGCCGATGCCCCCGGTGTCACCCAAAACGAGGTGGTTATCCTGGCTGATATCGTCCACCAAGGTGGCTTTACCACGCTTTATTTCAAAGATGGCTTAAAGTATTCATACACCCGTAAAACCGTCACCTTAAATGCCAACGTAGCCCGCGCTACCCACGGTGAAACTGTGCGTGAGGTGCTGGGCAGTGGGGATGGCTCACAGGCGAACCAATCCTTTGTGCTTAAGAAACCACCCCTGACCTACGTCTCTGCTCCGACACCCTCGGGCGGTGAGAGCACCCTGACGGTGCGGGTGAACGGTGTGGAGTGGGTCGGAGAGCCTTCCTTGTATGGGCTGGATGGGCGCAGTCAGGACTATATCACCCGGATTGGCGGTGACGGCAAGACCACGCTGACCTTCGGGGATGGGCATTCCGGGGCGCGCCTGCCCACTGGCACGGAGAATATCCAGGCGACTTACCGCAGCGGGATCGGCCTGGATGGTGAGGTGGATGTTGGAAGCCTGACCCTGCTGCAAACACGTCCTCTGGGTGTGTGGGAGGTGACCAATCCGGTGCCTGCCAGCGGTGCAGCCGCGCCAGAAACGCGTGATTCGGCTCGCACCAAGGCCCCGCTGCGGGTGTTGACCATGGACCGCATCGTCTCGCTGCTCGATTTTGAGGACTTCGCCCGTTCCTTCTCAGGCATCGGCAAAGCCAAGGTCGTCGTGCTGTGGAACGGTGAAAACAGCCTGGTCCATATCACCATTGCCACTGCCAGCGGGAAGCCGGTTGATCCGACCTCGGATCTGTATACTCACCTGGTGGCAGCCATTGACGGCGCACGGGACCCCGTGCAGCAGGTACGGGTAGACACTTTTCAGCCTCTGTTCTTCAACCTGAAGGCTAAGGTGATGGTGGACTCTCGACTGATCGTTGCTATTGTACTGGCACAGGTGGAAGCAGCGCTACAGGCGGCCTTTGCGTTTGACCAACGCGCCTTCGGTCAACCTGCGACGTCTGCTGAGGTGATCAGCACCATTCAGAATGTGCCCGGGGTTGTAGCAGTCGACCTGGAACAGCTCTATCTGGTCAGCGATCCGAACGGTCCCAGCCAGACGACCCCACCCACGATCCTGCCTTCTGCGCTGGCGAACTGGCCGAAAGGCGGTTCTCTACAACTGGCGCAGCTATTGTTGATCAATCCGGTAGGGATAATATTAGGGAAGATGGTCTGAATATGAGTGATAATAACCACGATCATTTATATAATCTCCTCCCGGCGGTTTATCGCTTACGGGATTACGACCAGGGTGAGCCCCTGCGCGCCCTGCTGGCGGTTATCGAGGCTGAATGGCAGGCCGTCCAATCCGACATCGGTGGTTTATATGAGGACTGGTTTATCGAAACCTGCGCCGACTGGGTGATTCCCTATATTGGCGACCTGGTGGGTAATAGGCCTCTCTATGAGATCAACCAGCTCCGCCGCACCGATGTTGCCAAGACGATCTATTACCGTCGGCGCAAGGGGACACTGGAGATGCTCACCGAGCTGGCACATGATGTCACTGGCTGGGGCGCGCATGCGGTCGAGTTTTTCCAGTTATTGGGCTGGACGCAGAACCTCAACCACCAGCGTTTTACGATGAGCCCCAACCCGAAAAATATCGACGCAAATGCCGTAGATCGGGTGGGTACGGTTAACCTGCGCAGTGGGGATGTGCTGGATCGCCTGGATGGAGCGTTCGACGTCATCAGTCACAGCGTCGACGTGCGCACCATCAGCCGCACCCAGGGTTGGTATAACCTGCGTAAGATCGGCTTTTTCCTGTGGCGGTTGCAGCCATACTTGATGGAAGCAGTCACGCCACGCCGTTCGGCTGTCGCAAACTACGGTTATTATTTCAGCCCTTTGGGCAACCCGGAACCCCTCTTTAATGAACCTCAAAGCGAGATGGGCGGTGCCGGGCTGGGGGACGAGACCAATATCCCTGGACCGATCCGTCCACGCGCTTTTTATGAAGATATCAAGCTTTACCAGGAGACTTATGGCGCCCTTCCACCCAGCCAGCAGCCGCCCAACAGCGCCTATTACGGGCCAGACCGAGGTCTGAACATTATTAAGGATGGCAATGCCGTACCGCCGGTGGCGCTGATCTGTAAGGATTTAAGCAATTGGGACCGCCCTCCAGCCGGGAAAGTAGCGTTTGATGTAAACCTGGGGCGCTTCACTTTCGCAGCGGGTGACGAACCCAAGAAACTCACCTCGACCTTTGCGACCTACACCTATGGCTTCAGTGCCGACATCGGTGGTGGGCCCTACGAACGACGCCAATCGCTGGCTGACCCCAGCCGGGCGGAGCTGCAATTGGTCGTATCCAAGACAGGACCGATCAAAACGATCCAAAAGGCCTTGCAGGAGTGGAAAAACCAGGGACAGCCCTCTTGCATTATCCAGATCGCCGATAACGGCGTTTACGGCGGGAATGTCGACGTTGACTTACCGGCGGGCGGGTGGCTGGTGATCGAGGCTGCCAATGGCAAGCGACCGGATGTGCGCATGGTGGGCCTCTCCACATTCAGTGCACTTGCAGGAGATGCGACGCTGATCATTAATGGCCTGCTGATCGAAGGCAGCGTTCAACTGAAAGGCAGCCTGAACCTGACCCTGCAACACTGCACCCTGGTCCCCGGCCTCCGGTTGAAGGAAGATGGCACGGCTGCCAACCCGGACCGCGATAGCCTGGTAACCACCGTCCCAGCGGATGACCTGTCGGTCACCATCACTCAGTGCATCCTCGGCCCGATCCGTATGCCGGCGACCAGCCGGCAGCTCACCATCCGTGACAGCATTGTCCAGTCCCTGCCGGTGAAAGGGGTGGTCCAGCCGGCGATCGCCGCCGACGATAAAGGGAAGCAGCCCGGCCCACCAGCGACCCTGGAGCGTGTGACGGTATGGGGGTCGGTCTACCTTAAAGAGCTCGACCTGGCCTCAGAGGTGATCTTCAACGACACACTCACGGTTCAGCGTCAACAGGAGGGTTGTGTACGTTTCAGTTATGTGCCCTCCGGATCGGTTACCCCCCGTCGTTATCGATGCCAGCCTGACCTGGCGCTGCTGAAAGAGGCCCAGGATCTGGGCTTGACTTCGATGGAAGACCTCACCCAGGCGCAAAAGGACCTGGTCCAGGCACGCATCAGGCCAGCGTTCACATCGGAGCGTTATGGTGACCCTGGATACGCCCAGCTCAGCCTGAACTGCGCTGGTGAAATCCACACCGGTGCCGAGGACGGCTCCGAAATGGGTGCTTTCAGTTTGCTCAAGCAGCCCCAGCGCGAGGCGAACCTGCGCTTGCGGTTGGAGGAATACCTGCCCTTCGGTTTAGAAGCAGGATTTATTTTCGTTACTTGAAAGGGATGATGCAATGAAAGGCGATTTCACGCGTTTTACCTTCAATGCCAACAAGCACTATAACCGCGTGCTCAAACAGCAAGGCCGGGTGGACCTGGATGCAGACTGGAACGAAGCTGCTGACATCCAGACCTATCTCGACCGGACTCGGGCGATCGACGTGATCGGTCCGGTGGGCGTGCCCAAGAACGACAGCGGCTTGCGGGTGACTTCTGTTAAAACGGACGGGAGTGACTTCAGCCTGTCCGAAGGCCGCATTTATGTGGATGGTATCCTGTGTGAGCTGACGGACCCCACCCAGGCCAGCTACCTGACCCAGCCCGACCTGCCGGATCCACCGGCTCTGACCCCCCAGGTGGGTGTCACGGATCTGGTTTACCTGCACGTCTGGGAGCGCCATATCACCGCCCTCGAGGATCCCGATATCCAGGAGGTGGCACTGGGCGGCCCGGACACCGCCACGCGGGTCAGGACTGTATGGCAGGTACAGGTCAATCCGAATGTCAATAGCAGCGACTGTAAGGATTTCAAGGGTTGGAGCCTGCCAGCCAGCGATGGCCAGTTAACTGTGGACGCCATCCAACCACCTGCCAGCACAGATCCCTGCGTCATCTCGCCGATCGGCGGTTACCGAGGCCTGGAAAACAGGCTGTACCGGGTGGAGATCCACGATGGCAGCCAGGGGGGTGCACCGACATTCAAGTGGTCACGCGACAATGGCTCGGTGGTCTTTGCTGTCGAGGAGTTCATCCTGGGCGATCCACACAAGGTGAGGGTCAAGCGCCTGGGTCGCGACCAGGTGCTGGCCCTGCATATCAGCGACTGGGTCGAGGTGCTGGACGAGGACAGCGAGCTTTCCAACCTGCCCGGCACATTAGCTCAGATCACCGACCTGGATGAAGCCCAGCGCATCCTGACCTTGAGCAAGCCGATCTCGGGGTACTCGCTAACCCGTCACGCCAGGGTACGCCGTTGGGACCAAACCAGCGACGCCATCCCGGTGGCAGCCGGCCCTATCCCCCTCGAAGACGGCATTGAGGTGCGCTTCGGTGGCAGCACGTTCAAGACCGGTGACTATTGGACTTTCACCGCGCGTACCGCTATCGGCGACGTGGATCACCTGGTAAGTGCGCCACCGCAGGGCATCGTTCACCACTATTATCCTCTGGCATTGATCACATGGAAGAAGACCGGGACCGATTGGACCCCCCAGGTTGAGAACTGTCCTCCATCATTCCCACCACTGACCCAGATCTGCGCCGAAGACGTGTGTTTTGATAACAGCCAGTGCCAGCTCCCGGGAGCCGAGACCGTGCAGGATGCCCTCGACCGGCTGTGCGCCGCCAACGACCTGCGCTTCCACAACAAGCACCTGCACGGATGGGGTATTGTCTGCGGCCTGGAGGTGGTGTGTGGACCGGACACCACTGAAGGAGAACGACATCACGTCACCTTGCAGGATGGCTATGCCCTCGACTGTGACGGCAATGACCTGCTGGTTAACCGGTATCCTGCCTTGGATGTGCTGGATGCTATCACAGGGTGGGATAACCAGAACCCGAATGCGCCCATCCTGGATGCCCACGGAAACGGTGATGCCAGCCTGATCCTGGCGTTGGACGCCAACCGGCAGATCAAGGTCAGCCTGGAGCCTTACGACCCCACGAAGGATACCTTGCGGGCTTTGTTTTCCGGCACGATCTGGATGGATTTCTACAACGACTGTATTAAAAGCGTGATGGACAAGGTCAAAGAGCTATTCACTCCTCAAGCGGGAGAAGCCAATGCTCTGGTCGGTCCGACACAGGAGCGGATCACAACTATCTTAAACCTGATGATCCAGGTAAATGACCTGACCAACGGCCAGTATGTTTTTCTTTCGGCCAAAGAGGATAAGATCCTGCGCGACCTATACGAACTGCTGCGCGGGCTGCTGACCAGTGAGACGTTCTGCGCTATGTTCGCCAATGCCCGGCAGTTCCCCGATTACCCCTTCTCGAAACATAATATCTCGACCATCTTCGGCAAGCGCAGCGACAACCG
>CAZPWU010000079.1:0-8127 GCA_964590325.1 uncultured Anaerolineaceae bacterium
TGCCAAGCACGATCAACAACACCACGAATAATGGTAATATCAGCCTTGGAATGCGTAAACAGCAAGGAGTTTAAACACGATGAAATCAAGACCACTCTTATGGCTGGTCTCAATACCTCTTTGGGTTGCTTTAATCGTTGGCATAGGAAAGCCATCGTCCATAGAACAGCAACCACAACCAGAGCGAATGCCTGTCATAGAACAAGCTCGCTCAATTACAAAACCGGGCGCTCAGTATGTCGGATATGAGCTGGACCCCACCTCTACCCCAGAGAGCTATCCATCACCCAACCAAACGCCGGCGCCCATTCGAATAGGCGGATCCGGCAGTAATAATCCCGATCTAATAGCCGGTGGAATCGTCCTATTGATCATTATCATCGGCGGCGTCTTGTGGGGTTCACGCCACAGGAAAATCGATTAATTTCCAGAAATCATGTATCACCCCTCATACTCAATCACCTCATTGACAGTCTTATCTTCCTTTGGTATTCTATACTGCGAGCTCCGGGTGGGTCCGGCGCGGCAGAAACTTGCGAATCCCGCCAGGTCCGAGAGGAAGCAACGGTAAGCAGGTCCCTCTGGGTGCCGCCGGGTAGCCTGCCCGGATGCTCCTTTTAATAGACCGTCATACTCACCCACGAAATCTGTTAGAATCTTGATATGCGCCCCAAACGCGCGATCCTGATCGCCTCCCTCCTGGTGCTAACCTGCCTGGGGCTGATCGGTATCCTGGCACATAAGACTGTCACCCTGGTGGTTGATGGGCAGAGCCGCAGCCTCACGACCTACGTCCTGACGGTTGAACAGCTTCTGCGCATTAAACAGGTCCCGACCAGTCCTCAGGACCGCTTGGTCCCAAATGCAAACCAATGGTTAAGAGACGGAGAAACCGTTACCCTTGACCATGCTGTTCAGGTACAGGTCCTGGCAGACGGAATCATACACACCCTCTTGAGTGCCGAACGAGCCCCTGAGCGCCTCCTTGCTCAGGCAGGGATATCGCTTCGCCCGGGTGATAAGGTCCTTAGAAACGGTCTACCGATAAACCCGGATGAATCGCTCCCACGTGCCAGCTCATACGGCCTGCAAATCCGTCGGGCGGTGACCATCACCCTGACCACAATTGGAGAAGAGCTGGGAAAGTCCTCATCCGGTCCACTTGTATCCAACCCGGCGTTAGTAGCGTCGGTGACCCGGACGATCACCTCCACGGCTGCCACCCTGGGTGAGGCGCTCTGGGACGCCGGTATCACCTTATATGCTGCCGACCGTCTGGCTCCCCCACCCGGAACACCCCTCACCAGTAACCTGCACGCCACATTAAAGCGCTCACGCCCTTTCATTATCCAGGCACAGGATGGGAATCTGCCCATCCGTTCGAGCGCAGACACCATAGGCCAGGCCCTGGCTGAGGTCGGCCTCTCCCTGCAGGGACTGGACTACAGCCTACCTGCTGCCGATGCCCCTCTCCCTACCGACGGGCACATCCGCCTGGTACGGGTTCATGAAGAAGTTATCATCGAGCAGACACCTATCCCGTTCAAAACCGAGACCAAGACTGTTTCCAATGTGGAGCTCGATGACCAAAAAATCGTCCAACCGGGCCTCAATGGGATCAACGCCCGACGGGTGCGGGTACGCTACGAGGATGGTCAGGAGGTCTCGCGCCAGGTGGAGGCCGAATATACCGCGCTCCTGCCCCAACCTCGCATCATCGGTTACGGAACCATGATCGTCAAGCACAGCCTCGACACGCCCAATGGCACGATCCAGTACTGGCGCGCCCTGCAGTTCTATGCCACCTCCTACCATCCGTCGGAGCTTGGCAGCGACGTCACTGCCTCGGGTATGAAACTGCAGAAAGGTGTGGTAGGGATTGACCCACGCTACATCCCCTATGGGACCCGCATGTATATCCCCGGTTACGGCTTTGCCGAGGCTGCTGACAGAGGATGCACCTACGGCCGCTGGATCGACCTGGGTTACAGCGACAGCGACTATGTGCCCTGGCACGAGTGGGTAACGGTTTACTTCCTGTGGCCGCCTCCGGATTTCGTCCCCGAGACCATCCCACCTCCTATAACCTGCACAGGATATGCGCCTTGATTGAACCGCTGGATGTGCCGGGCCTGCTGCGTCGCTACGGGCTGCACCCTGATAAGAGCCTTGGCAAGAACTTCCTGGTCGATCCGGCTGCTCTGCGGCGGGTGGTTGAAGCAGCCGGGATTACCGGGGCAGACACAGTCCTGGAGATCGGTACTGGCTTAGGCAGCCTTACCCGTTGCCTGGCTGCCCAAGCTCACCAAGTGATATCGGTCGAGGTCGATTCCCGCCTCATCCCAGCGCTCAAAGAGGTGCTCGCACCTTATCCGAATGTGAAACTCGTCGAGGGAGATATCCTCTCTTTGGACCCGGCCACCCTGGTTCAAGCCCCCGGTTATCTGGTTGTCGCCAACATCCCTTACTACATCACCTCTGCGTTGATCCGCCACCTGCTGGAGGCAACCCCTAAACCCCGGCGGTTGGTACTGACCGTGCAGCGCGAAGTCGCCGAGCGTATCTGCGCTATCCCCGGTGATATGAGCCTGCTGGCCCTCAGCGTGCAGGTCTATGGCAAGCCCGAGGTGGCTGCAGGCATCCCGGCTGGCGCTTTTTACCCCGTGCCCCAGGTGGATTCTGCAGTGATCCGGGTGGAGCTCTATCCCCAACCGCTGCTTCCCACCGATCGACTGGAGGTCTTTTTCCGCCTGACCAGGGCCGGCTTCAGCCAAAAACGTAAGACTTTACGCAATGCGCTGGCAGGAGGCCTGGCCTGGCCCCCGATCCGGGTCGAGGCTATGCTGAGCGCAGCCGGGATTGACCCCAAACGCCGCGCCGAGACTCTCAGTATCGAGGAATGGGGAAAGTTGGTTGGACATTATAATGTTCTAAAGTAAAATGATTACGCCCACAGCCACATCAGCACGCCGCCCAGGAACCTCAGACCAGTGCTGATGAAGATCGCCTCGCGCAACCCCACCCAGCCGGTCAAGACCGGCCCCACCAGGGAGCCCATCAGGATTCCAAGGTTGAAAGCCATGTTATGCAGTGCCATATAGGCCGTGCGGTCGTTCTCAGGGACGCGCTCCATCAACCGGTTGATCAATCCCCCGTTGATCATCGCCCAGATGATCCCACCCGTCATCGAGGCTATCCAGAACAGGGTCGCGGAGTGGGCCAGGGCAAGCAGGAGGCATTATTGGCCAAAGATCAGGGTGGTGAACACCAAAACACGCCGGTAACCGAACCGCGCGGTAACCCGGCTTAGCTGCAGGGAAGCCAGCATGGTCAGAATATTAAAAATTGCCATGCCCAGGCTGATGGCGCCATCGGACAGGTTCAGCACATTGACGTAATAAATCGGGAAAAGCGGCAGGGGGATGTACTGAAAAGTATAGAACATGAAATAGGCCAGCATGAACATGCCAAACGGGCCGCGTAACACATCCAGGCGCAGCAGAGGCTTGCCCTCCCTGCGTAAGAGATAGCGCAGCTCGGGGGACAGGCGGAACTGCCCGACCAGACGGGATACACCCGCCAGACCGAGGTCTTCCAGGGGTTTTCCGGTGACAGACGGCGGATTTCCAGCCGCGCGTATTCGCCCGACATGGTAGCTGCTCATCATCCCACCCACTGCCCCGATCAGGAATACGATCTGGTAGTTGATCGGAAAAATGATCATATCCAGCAGTTGACCGCATATCAACGCTGAAACTGCCGCACTGATCGCCAGGATGGCGTTACGCCGCCCCACCACATAGGCACGCCATTCCGGTGGTACCACGTCCGCGAACATGGCGTTAAAAGAGATCAGCAGCACCGCGCCGGCTACCGACATAACCAGGATGATCAGCGCAATCCCCCACACCTGGGCTTTACTGGATAGCAGCAGCGGGAGCGGGATCAAAAGCACATATCCCAAGCGGTTCCACACCGCACCCTGGAATGCAGAACGGACCAGGGGTCGGCTTTCCAGCCAGCGGCTGGCAGGCAGGGTGATAATCAGGTTTACCATCGCCGGCCCGGCGCTCAACAACCCCACCTGGAAGCTTGAAGCCCCCAGCCGGGCAGCATACACCGCTAAGAAGGTGACGGTGCTCCCAGCCAATATACCGAACCATAGCATATCAATATATAAATTGCGGAAATTTGCCCGCTGTGTGGGGGTCGGAGGCTTAGGTATCGACGAAGGCATAAGGGATAAGCGCTGGTAGAAATATTATCAGATGATAGCGGAGGTGAGGGTTACCTGGAGGTGCCGCAAGGTGGTATTTTAGCACAGACCACAAAACCCATTCGTTGCCCAAATACTGGCGCGGTCGCAATTCAAACACCCAACACGGTTGAGTGTTTACCCATTACGGTAATATTTTACGCAGACCGACGGGATAGTTCAGCCTTTAAATTATTCAAATTAATAAAAGGGCCCTGGCTGGCAATCAGTTGCTTCACCCGCACGGACAAACGTTCCCCCTTTGGAAAGTCCTTCCGGTCACGGTCTTTAAGCGGGTAAAAATAATCCAGCGACTGCGCCAGGCGTGTTCCGATGGTCTCATTCAGCGCTGTAAGCGACACAGATGTTGATAACAAGATAAACTCCGTTGGGCTGAATTGACCAACAAAATCGGTGGAACTGCCGATGTCCTGGATAGCGTTGTTGATCATAAGGCTGACTGCTCGCAGCACATCATCTGAAGCGACAAATCCATAAGTTTCACGGAATTTATCCAGGTTATCCACTGAGATCAAGGATAAGGCCCAGTCATCCCTGATCAGACACTCCCGTAGTTTCTCGTCTACCAGGACGCCCTCAGCCAGGTTGGTGACGGGGTTGGTAAGCGAACCCGGCTTTGTTCGACGCAAGGCATTGCGCACACGCAGGAGCAGCTCTTGAACATCGAAAGGCTTGGCGATATAGTCATCCGCACCGAGTTCCAATCCCTGCAAACGGTCGGAACGGCTACGGCGCTCGGTTAAAAATATGATCGGGATATCTTTGGTGCGGCGGTTGTTGCGTAGACGAGTGGCAACCTCGTAACCATCGATATCCGGTAGGCGGATATCCAGGATCACCAGATCAGGCTGGGATGTATGACAGGCACGGACGGCATCTTCCCCCCAATTGACAGTAATGACTTCGTAGCCCTGAACCCGGAAATAAGCATTAAGCATATCCGCCACATCCAGGTCATCTTCGACGATGAGTAGTGTCGGCTTCGCCTCTGTCACTTTCCTGCACCTAGCTGATGGGGGACTTTTGGATAACGAATACGCACGCCTCATTCCCCGTGGCCATGCATTGGGATTCGTTCACACGGAACTCATTGCCACCCGAGAGCCACTTTAACCCCTCTTGCAGCAGCCCTGTGGCCATGAAACATACGGGTTTATCCAATCCTTTACGGCTCCAACACTGCGGGCAGCGGTGAATGGTGTAATAAAACTCATTATCGGACTCTTCCACCGTGGAATGCTGATCACTGATCTGGCTGAAGATCCTGGCCATGGTAGGCACGCCGATGCGCAGCTTTGTGTTTAATGGCAGCACCCTGAAGGCCAAGTCGCCGACGCCAGCCAGCGCGCCGAAGTTGCGTAGAACCTCTGCAAACGTCGCCCGCCCGGCGCGTAGAGATAAGCCGCGACCCCCACGCGGCCCATACATCTCCTCCAACCCCATGTTGATGGCGGTGACATCGCCAAAGTCGAAGGCACGCTCCAGGTTGTTGGGGGGTAAATTGTCAATATAATTGGTTAAGTGTGCTAAATTTAAAATTGCGTTGAGGCCGTTCTTACCCATCACATTTTGAAGCGATTCAAGGATGATGCGCCCTGCTTTGTTAGGATAATAATAACCGCTCTTCGATATGGATTCCATAATTTTCTACCAGTTAGATCAGTTTTACCAGGGCTTCGGCAGCGCGCCGCATATCCAGGAAGATCAGGCCCAGTTTTGCCTGCTCGCGTGCCAGGGCCGTCAGTACCGCTTCTTCACCCACGGACATCAGGACAACGTACCCCTTTTCTCCTTTAATATAGACCTGGTCTAATGCACCGCGACCCAGCTCGGAGGCGATCCGTTCACCCAGTGATAGCATGGCTGCTGACATGGCCGAGACACGGTCCTCTTCAACCCCCTGGGGTAAGGCTGAGGCAATGGTTAATCCATCAACGCTGACGACGGCTGAGGCTTCAATATCCGGCGAAGAGGCTTGCAGATCACGCAAGCGATCTACCATGAGTTGAGAGCGTGATTTTGTCAAGGCGGCCCTCCTGATAAGGTCTTAAGCGGCAAATATCGATAATAACTCTAGCATAGGGATTGGAATGTGTCAAGCTAAAGGGCTCTGGAACCACTTTACAATACTGAATGGAGGCAGCCGTGCTATAATCTCCCCGTTTCATGGTAAAGGAGGGCCCAAATGGGCTTTTTCTCTCACCTGGCAGACCGTGCTCGGAAGGTAAACTCCCTGCTGTGTGTCGGGCTCGACCCTCGCCCGGCTGACCTGCCTGAACCCTCGCCAAAATCAATGCACAGCTTCTGTATGAGGTTGATCGATTCCACCGCTGAGCAGGCTGCGGCATTCAAACCCAACGTCGCGTTCTTCGAGGCTTATGGGTCCGAGGGTGTCGCTGTCTTAAAAGAGGTCATTGCTGCCGTTCCCAACGGTATCCCAGTCATTTTGGACGCCAAGCGCGGCGATATCGCTTCCACGGCGGAAGCTTACGCCCAAGCTGCATTTCAGACCCTGGCGGCTGACGCGGTCACGGTCAGCCCGTACCTGGGGCGAGATGCCATCGAGCCTTTCCTGCGAGACCCGGACCACGGTGTTTTCCTGCTGTGTAAAACCTCCAACCCTGGCGCAGCCGATTTACAGGACCTGGTAGTATCTGCTCAAAATGAGCCGGATAATCTACGAGACAACGCCGAGCCCCTTCGGCTATACGAGTACCTTGCCAGCCTGGCCCAGGATTGGCATGACCGTGGCTTTGCTTGGGACAACCTCGGCCTGGTAGTCGGTGCCACCCACCCTGAGGCGCTCGGGCGTGTGCGCCGCCTGGCTCCTGATCTATGGATTCTGGCTCCCGGCATCGGGGCACAGGGTGGAGATTTACACGCTGCCCTACAGGCCGGGCTGCGAACCGATGGCCTGGGTCTGCTGGTTCCCGTCTCCCGCGCAATTTCACAGTCTGCTGACCCGCGCCAGAAGGCCTCGGATTTACGCAATGAAATAAACCGCTACCGAGATAGTATCCAGTTATCGGTGATCAGTGGTCAGTCCAAATCACCCCATTTCTCCTCCCCCATCCCTTCTCCTCTGGCTCCGTTAGCCGACGCACTGCTATCTACCGGCTGTGTCAAGTTCGGTCAATTTACCCTGAAATCCGGCCTGCTGTCCCCCATCTACCTGGACCTGCGCCAAATTATCTCATCCCCAGGCCTTTTACAACAGGTTGCGGATGCTTATCTGCCCGTCCTGCACCAGCTGACCTTTGACCGCCTGGCTGCCCTGCCTTACGCGGGACTGCCGATTGCCACCGCCATCAGCTTACACAGCGGCTGGCCTCTTATTTACCCCCGCAAGGAGGCCAAATCTTATGGCACTAAGGCTGAGATCGAGGGACAGTATGCACCAGGCGACCAGGTGGTGGTGATCGACGACGTGGCAACCACTGGCGAGAGCAAGTTCGAAGCCATTGAAAAGCTGACCGCGGCGGGTCTGCGGGTCAGCGATATCGTTGTATTGATCGACCGCCAGTCGGGAGCTGCCGAAACTCTTGCCCGGGCGGGCTACCACCTGTGGGCCGTTTTCACCCTGATCCAGCTACTTGACTATTGGGAGCAGACCGCCCGGGTGCCCGCTGACCAGATCACTGCCGTCCGCCAGTTCCTTAAGGGTTGAATGTTTAACGTTTGGACGTTTGAGCGTAAAACCCGTATCTGGAGACCTGAATGTACCCGCTAATTCGCGCCCTCCTCTTTCGCCTTGACCCGGAGCTTGCCCATGGGATCACCCTGCAATTGATCCGGCTGGCAGGTGCATTGGCTCCGGTGAGGGCCTTGCTGCGAGCCTGGTTTGCCGTGCC
>CAZPWU010000080.1:0-8046 GCA_964590325.1 uncultured Anaerolineaceae bacterium
GACCGCCAGGCACTTCATGGGCTTTAGCGCGTATCTCCAGCTTTACGCCGGGGTGCGTGGCGGTGAATTCGTTCAACCGGGCTTTCAACAAGGATCCAGCCTGGGTGTTGTCTGCAGGGTCGAACTGCGGGGGTACCCAGATGTGCAGTACCATCTCGGACGGTGTTGCGGCTTTTTGGGGGGTTGGCGATCCTCCTGGAACCGGGCTGGCTTTTACGGGCGGGAGGGGGGTGCCCGCCAAATTGGTCTCTTTGGGAGGTGGAGAGCCTCCCGCCAGGCGCAGGCTGGAACAGTCTGCCAACAATATGATGAGAAATACCAGAGTTAAACGGTAAAGCTTCATCTGTAGTTGCACTGGCTCCTTAAACAGTGCGACCAGCAGCCTTGAGCCCCAAGTTATAGCTGAACTGGCCTGCTAAGCAGCTCGACCAACAGGCGTACAGCGTTCTGCACGTCCCCATAGTCCACCATCTCGGAGGGGGAATGGATATAGCGGGTGGGGATCGACAGGCAGCCGGCTGGTACCCCGGCGCGGGTGAGCTGAAGGGCGCGTGCATCCGTTGTGCCACCCTCCAGGATTTCAAGCTGGTAAGGAATGCGATCCTTTTCTGCGGTCTTAACCATCCAATCGACCACGCGGGGGTCGGCCAACATACCCGAGTCGCGCACTTTGATGGCCGGACCTTTACCCAACCCGACCTCCATTTTACGGCTCTTGGGTGTATCACCGGTGCCGGTTACATCTACCGCCAGCCCCAGGTCAGGGTCCACACCAAAAGCCGCGGTAGTGGCACCGCGCAGGCCTACCTCTTCCTGCACGCTGAAAACGAAGAAAAGCTGGTGTGGGCTGACATTGAGGGCGCGCAGGACCTCAATAATGACGGCGGCGCCGATGCGGTCATCCATCGCTTTGGAGACCAGGCGGTCACCCAGGTCTGTGAAGGGGCGTTCAAAAGCAGCCACATCGCCGATCCGCACCGGGCAAGCTGCCCGCGTACCGGCACCAACGTCGACGAATAACTGCTCAAATGTCGGAACTTTGTTCTGATCATCCTGGCGTTCCATGCCGATCACGCCCAGGGTGCCATTTAAGAAGCGTACGCGCCCACCCATGCAGTTGTGGGGTCGTACACCGCCAATCGGCGTGAATCGGACAAAACCGTTCTCGTCAACGTGGGTGACCATTATGCCGATTTCGTCCATATGGGCAGCGAGCATGATCTTGGACCCGCCAGGGCCCACTTGGCCCTTGCGGACGATCAGGTTCCCGAGGGCATCTACACGCACCTCGTCGGCAAGGGGAGCGACTTCGCTGCGAATGACTTCGCGAATTTGTGCTTCATAGCCGGAGGGAGAGGGTGTTTCAACGAGTTTTTGGATGAGAGATTTCATGAAGATCTCCAGTGAACAGCGATTTTAATAAAGGTGATCAGCAATAGTACAAGCCGCATTTAACAGGTAACGAAAGCCCACGGTTAACCCTTAAAAATCAAGGGTGACAGCCGGGTCAGTGCGGCATGGGCCAAAGCCAGTGTATTTTGCCAATCGGAGAGGCGTGCTACCGCAGCTGGTGTGTGGTGGTAGCGTCCAGGCACCGATACCGAGACACTCGGGATACCGGCCCGCTGGCGGTGGATAGCACCGGCATCGGTACCGCCTGAGCCGGGTTGGCGGAATTGGTAGGGGATGTTGAAGGTCTCGGCAGTTTCTACCAGGTGGCGGACCAGGCGCGGATCGGAGATAGTAGCCGCGTCCGCCAGGTAAATCGCCGGACCGTCACCCAGGCGGGTGTTATAGCGGGCGTTTTCGACGGGCTCACCATCCTCTTCCTCCCAGGTTGGGAGGTCGTTTGCCGGGGTTGAGTCGAGCACGATCGCCAGATCGGGGTCGAAGGCGAAGGCCGCCACTCGAGCACCGCGCGACCCGATTTCCTCCTGCACAGTGAAAACCGCCAGCAGCTCAATATTGGATGGAGCATGTTTAACCAACTCAATCAACGTAGCCACCCCCAGTCGGTCATCCAGAGCCTTGGCAATCAGGCTGGGACCCAGCCGGGTGAATGATGTAGCAAATGTTGCCCGGTCGCCGACCTTAACCTTATTGCTTCCAGGGCCGACATCGATTCGTAAGGTGTCGAGGGGGATGGCTTTCTTGATCTCATCCGGTTGGGTCAAGTGGATTGGCTTGGCCCCGATCACACCCGGAACATGCTCTCGGCCAACCCATACCGGTTTGCCAGCCAGCTGGCGCGCATCTAATCCGCCAACCGTATCAAAGCGGAAGATGCCCTCACCTTCGTCCTGGATGAGCATGAGGCCGACCTCATCCATGTGCGCCGCCAGCATAACGCGCAGGGTGTCTTTGCCCTGGCCGTGCCGCGTCACCAGGACATTCCCCAGAGCATCTACCTTGATCTCTTCAGCATAAGGCCTGACTTGTTCCAGAACAATTTTCCGCACTTCTCCTTCATCGCCTGAGACTGCGCAGGCATTGCATAGACGCTCTAAGATTTTGATTTGACCTGCGCCAATGCGCGGGGTTTGGTATTCCTGTTTAGCTGATGTCATCGTTATCCGCGTGCTCCGCTGGTGAGTATGTATAAATGATGTAGATCAATCTTCCCAGGTGATTTTTTCAATGAAATCCACCTCCAGGCTGGTGGTAAATTCCGCCAGCAGGCGGCTGGCTCGCTCAATATCCTTCATCGAGACCATCTCAACGGGGGTATGCATGTAACGCAAAGGAATGCCGACCACCATACTGGGGATGCCTTCAGCGGTCACCTGCATGGCAAAGGCATCGGTGCCTGAATGGCGCGGCATGGCCTCCACCGAATAGGGAATCTCCAGGCGTTCGGCCAGTTCTTTGAAAGCCTTGAAAAGAGCCGGATGGACATTAGGTCCCCAGCCCAGGGTGGGTCCTTTGCCGAGTGGATAAGTCTTGTGGTTGGGGCTGCCCGGACTGGCGGCAAAAGTCACATCGACAGCGATAGCCAATGCCGGGTGAAGCTGGAAGGCCGAGGTCATCGCACCGCCCAGGGTTTCCTCTTCCTGCACCGTGGCAGCAGCCCATACATCCCATGCATGCGGGCGGTTCGCCAGATGGACCAGGCAGCCGGTCAGGACGGCGACCGAGGCGCGGTTATCCAGTGTGTGACCGACCAGGGTCTCGCCGGCTGTCTCGAGCGGAGCTTGTGCGAAGGAAACCAGGTCGCCAACGCGCACCAGGCGTTTCAGCCGCGCGGATGGCAGGCCGGTATCAACCAGCAAATATTCGATTGGAATGGTTTCGTCCTGAGAGAAGGTTGGCAACAAGTGGGCGGGGGGCTGTACGACGACTCCGGGCAAATCCTCTCGACCGTGGACGGTCACCAATTGGCCGGGCAGGACCCGCGGATCGACACCGCCAATATCGGTGATACGCAGGAAGTCGTCGGTAATGCCCTTGACCATCAGGCCGATAGCATCCATGTGGGCAGTGATCAGGATGCTTGGGCGTGGCTCGGGGGCGGTACCGCGACGCAAGCCGTGCAGACTGCCTAATCGGCTGACGCTCAGCTCATCGGTCAGGGGCGACCAGGCCTCTTGTATCAGGTTGCGCACCGGGGTTTCGAAACCGGCAAGGCCAGGGGCAGAGATCAGTTTTTTAAGAAAGGGGAGTAAATCCGTCATTAGTTATGGCCTCAATAGCTGTCAAAGGACTCGTGGTGAAGTCGCGCAGGAATACACCGGGATTATTCGACGACGTGGGAGTTTGAGAAGGCTGGGGTGTATCCGTAGCCGTGGGTGGAAGAGGGGTGCTCGTAGCAGTGGGTAGGGGAGGAGTGCTGGTAGCCGTGGGTAACGGGGTGTTCGTGGCGGTGGGTGGGGGCGTGGGTGTATGGGTGGCAGTGGGAGGGGGAGTGTCGGTGGCGGTCGGCGGCAGGAAGGGGGTCAGTGTGGGCGTGAGGCTGAGATTAGGCGTGGCGGTGAGGGTGGAGGTGCCGGTAGGTGTCGTTGTTGGTGTAGCACTCCCGGTCGGTGTGGGGCTGGATGTCACGATAGGGGTGGCTGTGGTCGGGAGGGGGGTGAAAGTGGGGAATGGCGTCATTGTTGGCAGCAGGGTCGGTGTCGAGGTCGGTGTTGAGGTCAGTGTAATGGTCGGCGATTTAGTCGGTTCAGGGGCCATATTAACCACGATCAACCCGGCGCAGTAGCATGGCAGAGTAGCCAGGATAATCAGGATGAGGAGATAACGGATGCGGACGCGCGTGATCGGGTCGGAGAACATGGATTTAATCCTGGATGATGATAACACCAGGAGGCAAGTGTGGCAAGTAGCCTATAAGGGGGAAATATATGGTAAAAATAGCCTGTGGATTGGATATACCTATCCCCTCACCTTGATGATGTGCCCCTTTCATGCGGCGGTCTGGTTTGGGAACAAACGCACGTCGGAGATTCGGCCTCGGTGTTGACGATCTGTGCCGGTGACCCGCCTGCTGGACCGCTTTCTCCCTATGCGGAATCTCTGCATGCCCGTTGGGGGATCGGGCGAGAGGCTGTGGCTCAACGCCGCCTCGAAGATATCACTGCATGCCAACACATGGGTGCGTCTGCGCGGCATTTATCCATCCCAGATTGTATCTACCGCCGTTCAGAGGACGGTGTGCCTCTCTACGACTCTGAGAATGCAATCTTCGGCTTGCTTAGCCCGGTCGAGGCCAGTTTGGTCCAGGCACTCGGCAGCCAATTGGAACGAGCACTTGCGGGAGGGATCCGCCTGGTCTGCCCATTGGCGTTGGGAGGCCACGTGGATCACCGCCTGACACGCGCCGCGGCTGAACAGTCAGGGCAACCTCTCTGGTATTATGCAGACTATCCCTATGTGTTGAAAGAGGCTGACCATCTCAATCAGCTCCGCTTGTTAGGCTGGGATGCGGTGAGTTTCCCCGTTTCTGAGCGCGGGATGAGAGCCTGGGTCAAAGCCGTGGCTGCTCATGCGTCGCAAATCAGCACTTTTTGGCCTGACCTGGACACCATGCATGCTGCGCTGGCGGAATACCGCGCGCAAAATGAAGGGATTCTATTATGGCAACCTCTTAGCTTGCGTTAAGCTTGAATCTGTGTTAAAATCCTGCGCGCGGCGGGAGATAGGATTGTAACGCCGCATCGCCTTTGCAATGTAAAAGGTCCGGGGTCTCAAAAGCCCAAACCAGAAACCCACTCCCATGCGATGGGTTTTCTTTATCGCTTTAGATAGGATAAGATCATGCCTCCAACATTCTTGACTCGTCAAGGTTACGATAAACTACAGGAAGAGCTGGAGTATCTGCGCACCGTTAAACGGCAGGAAGTTGCCAACCGTCTTCATGAAGCTATGGAAGGCGGCGAATTGATTGAGGATGCAGAATACGAAGCTGCTAAAAATGAGCAGGCTTTTGTGGAGGGGCGCATCCAGGAACTTGAAATCCTGCTTGCCAATGCGCGCGTGATCGAAGACACCGGGAAAATGGATGTGGTCCAGGTCGGCGCAACGGTGACGATTCGTGAGGCCGAAAACGAGCCCGAAGTTTACACTATCGTCGGGCCAGCGGAAGCTAACCCCCGTCTGGGGCGCGTCTCGAATGAATCGCCGCTGGGCCGCGCCTTGATGGATCATCGCCCAGGCGACCAGGTGCGCGTTGATGCGCCGGGCGGCGTATTTACGGTCAGTATCGTGAAGGTGGAATAAACCTGGGGCTGACGGTCTCGCCCCGCGCTGCTCTCCTGCGCGGGGCTTTTGCTTAATTAGAGCCATGGAGTGAGATAATGACGAGCGACTACTCAAATCTAGAACAAACCCGCCTCGAAAAACTGAGCAGTCTGAAGGCACAGGGGATTGAGCCTTATCCAAACCGCGCGGAGCGCACCCACACCAGCCAGGCAGCCATTCAGGCCTTCGAAACCGCCGAGGCTGCCGGTCAAACTGAGCCCGTAAAGGCTATCCTGGCGGGCCGGTTGCGCTCCATGCGACCGATGGGGAAAATCACCTTCGCTCACATCGAGGACAGTGAGGGGCGCGTGCAGCTTTTCTTACGCGCCAACGACCTCGGGCAGGATCAGCTTGACCTGTTCAACCGCGAGTTTGACCTGGGCGATATCATCCAGGCCGGTGGTGAGATGTTCCGCACCCGTTCGGGTGAGGTCACTCTGCGTGTGGATAGCTTTCAGATGTTAGCTAAAGCTATCACCCCTCTGCCAGCCGCCAAGGACGAAGTCGTGGATGGGCAGGTTGTGCGCCATGCCACCCTGGCTGACCCGGAAGTGCGCTACCGCCAGCGCTACGCTGATCTGGCGGTCAACCCGGAGGTGCGTCAGATCTTCCGCACCCGGGCTGAGGTGGTGCACGTCTTACGGGAATTCCTGGACGGGCACAATTTCCTGGAAGTTGAAACACCCATATTGCAGCCCATCTACGGTGGCGCAGCGGCCCAGCCATTTGTCACCCATCACAACCAGCTTAAGCAAGACCTCTACCTGCGAATTTCGTTCGAGCTCTACCTCAAGCGCCTGCTGGTGGGCGGGTTTGAGCGCGTCTATGAGATCGGCCGTGACTTCCGTAATGAGGGCGTGTCGTTCAAACACAACCCTGAGTTCACCCAATTAGAGTTCTACATGGCTTATGCCGATTACCACTCGGTCATGGCCTTCACTGAGGAGATGATCACCTTTGTGGCTGACCGCGTGCTTGGGCGGCGCACTCTCACTTTCCATGGTCACCAGATCAGCCTGGAACCGCCCTGGCGACGCATGAGCCTGCAGGATGGTCTGGTCGAGATGACGGGTATCGATATAGCTGAACATCCCACATCAAGAAACCTGGCTGACGCCATGCGCGCCCGCGGCCTGGCGCCTGATCCTAACGCCACGCGCGGTAAATTGATCGATTCGTTGATCGGCGACTTCCTGGAACCGAATCTGATTCAGCCCACATTCCTCTATGATTACCCGCGCGACATCTCACCCCTGGCGAAAAGCAAGCCCGGTGACCCGCAGACTGTGGAGCGGTTTGAGGGGTTTATCGGAGGTATGGAGTTGTGCAACGCCTTCACCGAGCTCAACGATCCTCTGGACCAGGAGGCGCGCTTCCTGGAGATGGGCCGCGACTATGGCGTTGAAGATGAAGAGCGTCACCCCATGGACGAAGATTATTTGCGGGCTATGCGATATGGTATGCCGCCTAACGGTGGCTTCGGGATGGGCGTCGACCGCCTGACGATGCTGATGACCGACAGCTATAGCATCCGTGAGGTGATCCTGTTCCCCCACCTGAGAACCAGGGAGGAGTAGCCACTGTACAGAATTAAAACATCTCGTGTAAATAGGGTAGCATGGGTGGGAACATCGTCCGCAGGGTTTCCTGCACCTGCGGCGACGGGTTTCCCCAGCCCTGGATAGCCAGGTCGCCGGGATCGTGCGTGCCGTAGACCAACGCGGTCAGGCCCTGGATGCTCAAATCACAGTCTGCCTCCTCGGCCTTGCTGACCTGCAGTGCACCACCCGCAGTATCAAACTGCCAGGTGCCCGCGTTCCATGGGCAGATCGGGTCACTGATGCAGGCTGTAAAGCGGCCTGGCCCCGCCTGCATCCCGCCGATCTTGGCCACGTCGACGACACGTCCCATTGGGGCACGGATCGTCGACTCTGTGTTAACCTGGATGTCTGCAAGCCATAACTCCGGATGCTCAAATGGGGGCAGCCAGATCTCGGCCCGCTCTGCCTGATCCATATGGTGGGCAATCCACTGCAGTAGCAGGTACCTGCCCTGACTCGTATTGTAGTAGAAGCGGAAGGCACGCAGGTTAAATCTGCCCACATCTTCTCCCCTGAGGTCATACATCATCAGTCCCACGAGTTCCCCACCGACCTTTGCCCGGGCCAGCCAGAAGTTGTTGCGCTGTGCACTGGCCTTGTCTCCATGGTCGAATATCCCCATGCCGTGAATGTATCGCTGCAGCCGGTACAGGTAGTCACGGTAGCTATCGTAACCATCGCCGATCAACACTATCTCGACCTGACCACCCAG
>CAZPWU010000081.1:0-7923 GCA_964590325.1 uncultured Anaerolineaceae bacterium
GAACCGACCGTCGTCATCGACCCGCAGTCCCGCCGCGCCATCCTGGATTCGGTAACGTTTTTTAATGATACGGCGACCACCGAGATCTACACCACCCACTACATGGAAGAAGCCCAGGAGATCTCCGACCGCGTTGGCATCATTGACCACGGTGACTTGATTGCCCTGGGTACTCAGGTAGAGCTCACCACCAGGTCGGCGAGAACGACACGCTCATCCTGCACATTGGAGAGGGCGAGGGAGCTGAAGCCCTGGCCGAAGCGGTCAAGACCTTACCCAGTGTATTGAAAGCCGATGTCGGTGACCATACCGTTACCGTCATCGCCCCCGAAGCGGAAGATATCCTGGCGCCGGTCGTCACTAAAGCTAACGAAATCGGCGTCAAGATCCGCTCGGTGGATATCCAGGAACCTAACCTGGAGGCTGTCTTCCTGCACTTGACCGGGTGTGCGTTGCGCGATTAAGGAGCGGGCGATGAAAAAAATCTTCCTCATCGGTTGGAAAGACGTCATCCTGGCTTTCCGTGACCGGGCTGCACTCATTCTAATGCTCGCTGCGCCATTCGTCCTGACACTGGGCCTGGGTTTCGTCACCGGCCGTTTCTCCAGCTCCAGCAATGCCGGTCTGAGCGACATCCCCATCGTCCTGGTGAACCAGGACGGAGGTCAACTGGGAGACCAGCTGGTCAACGTGTTCCAGTCTAACGACCTCGCCTCTCTGGTCGCACCGACTGTCATGAATGACCCGACCCAGGCCCATCAGCAAGTGGATGAGGACAAGGCCGCCGCGGCAATCATCATTCCTGCTGGCTTTCCCAGAGTATTTTCTCGTCGCAAGGTTCAGCTATGACGGGTGAAGTAGTCCGGATCGTGCTTTACACCAACCCCACCCGTCCAACGAGTGTGGGCGTCATCAAGACCATCTTAGAGGAGTTCGTCAGCCACGTCGAGGTCGGGCGCGTCGGCGGGCAGGTGATAGTGACGCGGCTCATCAACAATGGCCTGATCCTGGCGCAGGATGCCGCGAGGATCGGAGGCGAGATAGGTGCTCGTCAAGCCATTGCTGCAGGAAGCAGCACGTCTATCACACTCAAGAACGTCACAAGCAGCGGCGAGGCAGTCAAGTTTGACGTATTGGCCTACATGGCCCCCGGCATGGCGCTGATGTTCTTGATGTTCACAGTCAGCAACGGAGGACGGACCCTGCTGACCGAGCGCGCCCAGGGCACTCTGCCTCGCTTGCTCGTTTCCCCCACATCGACATCTCAGGTGCTCGGCGGCAAGGTATTCGGCATTTACCTGACCGGTGTGGCGCAGATGCTTATCCTGATCCTCACCAGCACACTGCTGTTCCGGTTGAACTGGGGTGATCCATTCGGGGTTCTGATATTAGTGCTGGCAACGATCATCGGTACGGTCGGCTGGGGTATGCTCATCACCGCCCTGGCTAAGACCCCCGGCCAGGTCAGTGCGGTCGGCTCAGCGGTCATGCTGACCTTTGGTATCCTGGTGATGAGGTTGAATTGGGGTCACTCCCCGGCAGCTCTGGCAGTGATGTTGATAGCATCCACCCTGGCAGCAGCCGCGCTGGGCACCACACTGGGCACCTTCGTCAAAACCGAGGGTCAGGCCAGCGGCTTGAGCATCATGCTCGGCATGGTGATGGCCCTGCTCGGCGGGTGCTGGTATCCCATCGAACTATTCCCCCATTTCGTCCGCACCGCCGTCAAAGTCCTGCCGACGGCATGGGCGATGCAGGGCATGCTCGATATCGTTCTGCGTGGTCAGGGGCTGTCCGCCATCCTGCCGGAGGCGGGTGTCTTGCTTGGATTTGCCGCCGTCTTCTTTGTCGTCGGTATTTGGCGGTTCCGATACGAATAATATAAACTGTTACCGGTCTGACCGGCGCACCTTCCAGATCACGAGGCCATACAGCGGTAAGGAAATCGCCAGGACGACCCCCAGGTTTAGCCCAATCTGGTTCAGGGAGACACTCTCCGAATAAGAAGCCCGGCATATATCCGCCAAAGCCACGGAGGGCACCCAGGGGAGAATGCTCTCGACCAGGGCCGGCAGTTCCATACCCAGCATATTTACCAATATGGTGCCGACCAGGAACAGCAGGAGGGCCGTCATCCATCCGACCATATCCTGCTGCTTCTCATAAAAGCTGCCCAGCACCAGACCCACGGCTACCGAGAAAATCCCGCCGCCGATCACAAACAAGATGACCATGCCCCAGTGGATCACATCCGCCCAGGAAATGGCAAATATCATCACCGCGGTCACCAGGATATAGAACGATCCTGCCAACGCTTTCCCAATCACCACCTGGCCGATGCTGGCCGGAGAGACCAGCAGGGCCTGCATGGTCTTGGTCTCTTTCTCCTCGAAGAGTAGACTTGGCACCAGGAAAATGCCCATCATCAGGATCATAAAGACCGAATTGATGGTCGCTATGCTGAGGGAGAGCACGCTTTCAGAGGGTGGGTAGACGATATTCCCTTCGATATGGATGGTCACCGGTTGGCCCAGGGATTGCGAGAGCATTTCTTCGAGTTTCGGCTGCAATTCCGAAACCTGGTAGCGCCTGCCCCAGCACACATAGCCCTGAAATTCAACCTGTTCGCCTGCCAAGATAACCTGGTCGAAATCCGCCGGGATGCGCAGGCCGATCAGCGGGTACACCCCGCTGCACAGTGCGGTGTGCAATTCCTGCTCCGAACGTAGCTTTTGCACCGAGATGTCGGGGGCGTTTTTCAGTTCTGCCACCAGGTGCGAGTCGCCCATATCGTAAACTGGCAGCACCGTCTGCGGCTGTTCGAAGATCAAGGGCAGCATCTTTGGCAGGAGCAGTATGATGCTCAACATGATGATCATCGAGACAACCACTCTGTTCTTTAGCGCATAGACGATATCTTTGGAAGCGATCGTCCAGATGATGTTCAGGTTATCACCGATTGTGTGTGTAGTTTTATGGGACATCTCAGGTTTCTCCACCTGCCAAGGCGGCGAGGCCTCATCTAACGGTCAGACCGCTGCACTTTCCAGATGACCAGGCCAAAGACCGCCGCGATGCTCACTACAGCAATTGCAAGATTGGGCCACAGTTGCGCCGGGGTGACACCCGTCGAGCACGAGAAGCGGAAGAGGCTGGCCAACGCCGAAGATGGGAACCAGGTCAGGACCATCCGGATGCCGGCTTTCAGGTTTGATTCCATATAAAAGAAGGGCGGGATCACCAGGAAGAGGATCAGCACCACCGACCAGAGCCCCATTTGTATCGGTGTTTGGGTAAAACTACCGACCGCCAGCCCCAACCCGATGGCCAACAGGGCATATCCCAGGAAGGCTGCCAGCGCCAGACCCCAATGGACTATAAACAGTGAGAACAGGGCAATCGCCAGTCCACCGATGACCAGAATGTAGAAAAATCCTGCCAGAGCTTTGCCCAGGACAACCTGCCCGGGGCTGGCCGGGGAGGTCAGCAGCGCATCGATGGTCTTGGTTTGCTTTTCTTCTACCATCAAATAGGGTATCAAAAATAGAGCCGTAAAGAAAACGAAGTAAACCATCTGAGAGGCTACTGTGGTTTGCATGCCATCAGTGTCCGCTTGAGGGACGATAATGTTCTGACCAATGTCGACCTGCACCGGCTTGCCAAGTATTTCAGTGAAAGCCTGGGTGTACTTCGCTTCCAGTTCGGCCACTTTCATGCGGTCGACCCAGAAGATGTAACCGCTCAGGGTGGGCGTGCCGCCGGAGGCCAGGGTCTGGTCAAAATCAGCCGGGAGCACCAGGCCAAAGGTCTGGTAAGCCATCTTCTGTTCCATCTCTTTCAAGGAAGATGCCTCCCGGAAAGAGTATTTAGCCCCATCTCTCAGTGTGACAGATTCAATCGTCAGGCTGGTATTCCCCTCATCGTACACGACCACGCTGACATCTTTATCAAAGGGGCGCAGGTAACCCAGCCAGTAGAAAAACACGACCATGCCAACCATGAGGATGATATTGATCCTGGTATTCTTGTTTTTCAAAGCATCCAGGATGTCTTTTGTGCCGATGGTCCAGGCGATATACAGAGTATCGTTGAGTTTTTTAAGGGTATTCATAGTTCTTCACTCCCTCGTCCCAGGTTCCTCCCGGTAAGCTGGACAAACACATCTTCCAAGGTGGTTTTGTCGCCCTCGCTGTACTGTGCTTTGAGGTTCTCCGGCGTGTCCAGGGCCACGATGCGCCCCTGGTCGATGATCGCCACCCGGCGACTGAGCTGGTCGGCCTCCTCCATGTAGTGGGTGGTCAGGAAGACCGTCATGCCCTGCCGGGCCAGGTCGACCACGATGGCACGAATGTCACGCGCCACGTTGGGATCCAGGCTGCGCGTCGGCTCGTCTAAAAACAGCACCTTGGGCTTATGTAGCAGTGCCCGGGCGATGAGCAGGCGCTGTTTCATACCGTTCGAATAGGTTTTCACCTTGTCCTTCGCCCGGCGGGTCAAGCCGACCTGTTCCAGCACTTCATCTACGCGCTTGCTGTCCACCCGGTATAACCGGCCGTAGAAGCGCAAGTTGTCACGCGCCGACATGCGCTCGTAAAGGTTCTGGCTGTCGAACACCACACCAATCTGCGGTTTGAGCTGCTGGCGCTCGGTGACTACGTCGCAATCCATCACCAGGGCTTTGCCGCTGGTGGGGCGCAACTGTCCTGTGAGCATGCGGATGGTGGTTGTTTTTCCGGCTCCATTCGGGCCCAGGAAACCGAAGATCTCGCCCGGCTCGACGCTGAAGCTGATCCCATCCACGGCGCGCAGGCCGTTATAGTTTCGAGTTAAGTCTTGTACTTCAATTGCTTTCATTGATAAACTCCTTTATTGCCACCTCATTTTGAAAAGCGCTTGTCCAGAGAGGCCCCGATGATGAGACCGCGAGCCAAGAAAGTTGCGCTTCCCGTAATTACCATCTTCCTGGCTACAGTGTAGCAAATATAAAAATGCAATGCAACAAAAATGCGGTAAACAGCGCCGGGGGGGGGTGAATGGCCCTAAAAAGGGGGTGAATCCCGCATGTCGCATGGCTATTGGCTCGTTAAAAATGATCAATTTACAGTTGCGGACATCTTTGAGCAACTGTCTGTTCATTCTCTGCTGAGTTATTTTGCTTTATCAGGGGGTGCTTTAATAACCTAACAGATCGCGCAATTCCTGGGCTGCTGCCTTGCTCAAGGGGATCTCTGTCGATTTTGCGTCCTTGAGCCTCAGGCTGTAACTGTCGCGAGTGTAGGGAATCACTTCCTTAACATGCTGGAGATTCACCAGGTATCCTCGGTGAGCGCGGAAGAACCCGCTGCGTGAAAGACGCTTTTCAAGCTCAGCTAGCGTGAACTGCGTCGGTAGAAGGTCATCGGCGGTTTGCAGGTAAGCCCGGTCCTCCTTGGCGACCACGAAATAGATATCAACCGGATTAACCAGGACGACCCTACCCTCCGGCCTGGCTGGGATCATAAAGGGGAGATCAGGGCGTTGCGCTTCCGCCGGATTATAGGCTTCTACAATTCGGCCGTGATCCAGGCGATAGATGATGTTACAGATCGGGGATAGGTGGGTGCTTTCCTCAGCGAAAATGAGCAACGCTGCACCATCGCTAGCCAGCTGGCGCATGATCTTGCTCAACAGCGAGTCCGATGTGTCGTCACATCTGGCAAAAGGTTCTACCAGTAAAAGGACAGCAGGATTATGTAAAATCGCCCGTCCAAAAGACAGACGTCGCATCAGGCTGGACGGCAGCTTCTCTACAGGGATATCAGCGTGATCGAGCAAACCGACCAACGCCAATACTTCCGTGGCTCGCGACTGCGGAAGACGGTGCAACCGGCAGTAAAATTTGAGGTTTCCAAGCGCTGACTGGCGCTTATAGAGATTGTCATCAGAAAACAAAACGCCGACTTTACGGCTGAAATGAGCCTTATCCGTGTACGGATCAACCCCTGCCAGGCGCACAGTTCCCCCTGTTGGTCGAGACTGTCCGGTCATCAGCGCCAATAGGACCTCTTTCCCGCTGTCTACCGGCCCTACCAGTGCAGCGATTTCCCCAGCTTCTACCTTTAAAGCCTCAATATCGATAACGGTATTCTGGTCAATGACCTTTTGCAGTTCTTTCAGTTCAATCATCGATTAACCGGGGCATGGCACCAGGTTGGGTATCAGTGAGGAGATAGGGATATTGGTGTTCAGTTGACTGTCGCCCGCACTGCGTCACAGCGCTCGCAGCTCTCGCGGCTGCACAGCAGTGCCAGAGGGTCCTCGGCGATCATGGAACGGACCGTGTCTATCAAATCGGATAAGGGGACAGCTTGAATCTCGGCCGGGCCAGCCTGAACCCGGCGGGTGACGCCCTCTAACCTCGGTGCCACGGCCTGGAATCCATCCGAGCAGCCCGGGAATCCGGGACATTCGACTACCCCCTTCGTGGTTAGTGCCCAGCGCACAAACTGCTTGCGACCCGCCAGCCGCTCGGCATAATGGATGCTGGTGTCGACAGTATGGTCCACCCCCATTAAGAGGACCCACCCCTGGCCTTCATGGAGCTCCCGAATGGGCGCCAGTGGCTCCTCGACCGTTTGGGCATCGAGCGCCTGGTCGGTGTTGAGGCCTGCAAATGAAAGGATCGGGTGCATCGAACGGTGCGCCTTGGGATGGCGGCGCAAGGTCTCCGAAACCGATCCGACCAAGGGGTCGACAGGCATATCCGGTCGGAAGAATTCTGCCATACGGTTAGAATCCACCCCGCTGCCGTAAACGAGAGCGTTATCTTCCGGCCCTACCTCCGGGATGAGCATGGTTTTAAAGGTGAAGGCCGGCATGATGACGGTATTGCAAGTCGACAGCAAGGCCCCCAGCATTGTTTCGGCATCGCCATGCACTTCGCCGAAGGCTGAAAGCGAGGCGTGGGCGATGACCGGCCGGCTGCGGTCCAGTTCTAATTTACGTAGTGCAATCACGAAGTCTCGAAAGGTCAGCATTGTGTTTACTCCTTAGGTAATCAGGTTCCTGATCGCCCAATTACCTGATCTTCATTCCCCCCTCCACTCCGCTTTACGTTTCTCAAGGAAGGCCTGCATGCCTTCTTTTTTGTCGGCAGTGGCGAAGAGGAGATAAAAGGCCCGTCTCTCGTCTGCCAAGCCATCGCTCAGGAAGGATTCAAAGGCGTGATTGACGGCTTCTTTCGCCAGGCGCACAGCCAGCGGAGCACGCGCGGCGATTTCGGCAGCGAGCTGCAGTGCTTCATCCAGGCAGCGCTCCACCGGTACCACCCGGTTAACGAGTCCGTAACGCAGCGCTTCCTCGGCAGATAGGATGCGGTTATTGAGCACCATCTCCATAGCGATAGCCTTACCGACCGCGCGGGTCAGGCGCTGCGTCCCACCTGCCCCGGGGATCACGCCGATGTTGATCTCTGGCTGACCGAAGCGAGCCGTCTCGGAGGCGATGATCATATCGCAGGACATGGCCAGCTCGTTGCCCCCGCCCAGGCACCAGCCGGAAACAGCGGCGATGACCGGCTTTCTGATCTGCCGGATGTGGTCAAATTGGGAAACAGAATCGCGCACCAGCATTTGCACGGTGGAGGCCTCGGCGAACTCCTTGATATCCGCGCCGCCGGCAAAGGCCTTATCGTCGCCGGTAATCACCATGGCGCCGATCGTTGGGTCGGCATCGAAAGCAGCCAGTGCGTCCATCAATTCATTCAATAGAAGATTGTTGAGGGCATTTCTCACCTGGGGCCGGTTCAAGCGCACCAGCCCAACATGGCTAAGGGTCTCGGTGAGGATGGTGGTATAAGGGGGCATTGCATTCTCCTGAACGGGTTGGGTTGTATGGTGTTATTGAGGCTGTCCGCTCGCGACCGAGAATGTTTGTTCGCGAGCT
>CAZPWU010000082.1:0-3315 GCA_964590325.1 uncultured Anaerolineaceae bacterium
CGGAAATGCCATTGCCCTTGGGCAGGGTGTGTTGGCAGTAGGCGCCCCGGATAGACTCTACCAGCCCGGAAAGCAAGATGGCAGTGTCTTTATTTATAAACAGGAAGGGGTTGAGTGGGTTGAACAGGCTCAATTAACCTCCAGCGACCGGCAAGATGGCTTCCAATACGACCAGCACTTCGGGACAGCGCTGGCTATGGAAGGCGACCTTTTATTCGTGGGAGCGCCAGGTGCAGATGATCGCCTGGTGGGAGATAATACCGGGGCTGTCTACGTCTTTCGCAATGCGCCGTACGGCTGGCAAGAGATCGAGCGCCTGGCAGCTGATCCACCGCTTGCCAATGCAAACTTTGGGAGCCTGCTGGCGGTTTCCGGGGATACGCTGATAGTGGGCGAAACCTATACCAGCACACAAGTGAATATCTTCCAGCGCGAGGTCGAGGGCTGGCGCCAGCAGGCTCGCCTGAAGATACCTCTGGCTGAAGGCTTCAAATTCTCTGGGTGCACATTTGCATTGTACGGAGACAGCCTGGCGATCAGCGCTCAATACAGACAGGGTGAGGAAGATCAGACCAGGATGACCAGCCGCGTTTTCATATATGAAAAGCGTGAAACAGGTTGGGAGCAAGCCTACGTTTTATCCTCCGGATGGACTATCGCCCTGGCAGGAAGCCAGGGACGCGCCGAGCGCCTGGCTGTTAGTAAGGGGGGCTCTCAGTCCGGTTTCGGAGCCGGAGAGGTGACCATATATGAGCGCGGATCCTCTGGTTGGGAGCCGCGCGCCACCCTGACTGCACCCGATGGCAAAGCAAACGATTTCTTCGGCAGCAGCCTTGCCCTGGATGGCGATTTACTGCTGGTCGGTGCATCCGGAGCCAGCGAGGATGGCTTTTGGGATGGCGTTGCTTATGTCTTTGAATACGACCAGGGCCGCTGGGTCGACCAGCTTCGTATAACCCCACCAGAGGATGGTGGGTCCGGAGATTTCTTCGGCAGTCTGGTCGCGGCGCGCGGCAGTACCTTATTGGTCTCCGCACCGAATGAATTCGGCAACGCGGTGTACGTCTACGATATCGGCGTGCGGCCTTGAAAATTACCAAAAAAAGGTTGCATGGGAAAACGTATGCCCCCACACACAACCTTTTTGGCTTTCTCTCGCCAGGGTTTAGGAGTTATTCCCAGGTGATGACCACCTTGATGGCTTCATTGGGTTTGGTTTTGACAAGTTCCAATCCCTCGTCGAAATGGGGTGCCGGGACTGTGTGCGTGATGATTCTTTCCAGTTCGGTTCGATACATCAGCAGAAAATCTACCGCTTCCTTCCAACCGCCTGCGCTGGCGTTGCTACCGATGAGTGCCAATTCGTTATGGAGCAGGTGATTCCACTCAAACCTGGCTCTGCCCATGCCGTAATCCCCGAGGACCAGGATTCTCCCTTTTCGTCCGGCGATATTAAGGGCTGTTTCCAAAGCTCGAACAGACCCGCTCGCTTCGACGATATATTGAAATGTCTCCCCTAGATTTTGGCGGATTTCACCCGTAAAATCACCTTCCGGGTGAGGGATTTGGTAAGTTAAATCGACGCCAATAGATCTACCCAACTCCAAACGGGATGGTTGTCCACCCACCATTTTTACGCGTCTGATCCCGGCTTGCTTCAAATAAAGCGCCATCAACAGACCGATCGGTCCATCACCGAAAATCAAAACTTCCTCGGCATGTGCGATTTTTAACCGATGATAGCCATGGACGACCACTGCGATGGGTTCTGCCAGAACAGCCAGGTGGAGGGGGAAATCATCCGGGATGATGTGGAGGTTGTTTGCATCGGTGATGAAATATTGACCATACCCACCCGGATGTTCAAATCCAACCTCACCGCCATCGCTGAGCACATTCTCACCCACACAATGTTTACCGATGAGACTTTTATCGACCTGCGCGCCAACTGATTCGACGACTCCGCTCCACTCATGCCCAGGAATCGCTGGGAAAGGCGTCCGATCCCAGCCTTTTATCATCCCCAACTCAGTTGAACAGATTCCACACGCAGCCGTTCTGATGCGGACTTCCCCCTTACCCGGTTCCGGTGAAGGCCACTCGAGAAATTCACACTTTCCTGGGGCGGTATTGACGATGGCTTTCACGGGCTGATGACCACCTTATTTCGGTTCGGACCGGCCATGATTTCGATTGCCTGATGTATTTCGGTCAATGGCAAGCGATGGGAGATCACCTTTTCCAGGTCAATCAGTCCGGTCTCCTGGAGGCGGATAGCCTTGGACATTGCCAGTGGGTTAGTCCCAAAACTGGCGTCCATGTGTCCTTCTAAGAAATGTGTTAAACCACCGTCTAACTCAAATGTTTCATGCGTCGTAATGCCAAATACGTTCCAGCGGGTGCCGCGGCGGCGCAAAGCCACCATTAGTTTAACAGCCTCAATAGGACCGGCAGCTTCGACGATCAGGTCGGGGCCACGCGGGATAATTTCGTAAACACGCTGAATTGGGTCCTCGCTCTTCGGGTCTATTATGTGGGTTGCGCCCAAAGCCAGAGCGTGTTTACGGGCATATTCGCTGGTGTCAATCGCGATCAGATGACCGGCGCCGGCTGCTTTGGCGACCATCAGACACATCAATCCAATACTTCCTGTACCGATAACAACGACATCGTCTCCCAACTGCATCTGACTGGTATAGATCACCCCTTTCCATGCCCCTGAGAGCGGTTCGGTCAGGCAGGCTGCGTCAAAAGATATCGTTGCAGGTTTTTTGAATAAACATTGCTGTCTGGTCTGCATATATTCTGCAAATGCACCAGGCCACACATCTTTCGGGCCGTCTCCACCTGTTGTGAAGGCATTTTCGCAAAAGTGCGTGTTTCCCACCCGACAGGCCTCACAGTAACCGCAATACCCGGAAGGCTGGCAGATGACTTCATCTCCTTCTTTAAAGTGGGTCACACCCGGACCTGCTGCGGCGACGATACCGCTGGGCTCGTGCCCGGCGATGAATGGAAAATTTACGTTCCGGCGGATGCCTTTGATAGCCTTGTAATCGGTAGCGCAGATACCACAAGACTTGATCTTCACAACGACGGAGCCCTCTTCTTTCGGTTCCGGGATTGGCACTTCTTCGAGTCTCAGGTCGTTAAAATCGTTTAAAACGGCAGCCAGCATCTTTTTCATCAGGAGCATCCTTTCTGCGGTGAGAACCGCTTCTTTAGACGGGTGGGCTTGGTAAATACTACTGCTTGTCTTGAAAATCGTGAAGGGATGACATTGAACCTGTTTGTCCCTAAATCGAGACATACATC
>CAZPWU010000082.1:3415-7914 GCA_964590325.1 uncultured Anaerolineaceae bacterium
CCCCATACATCTCCGGTGAGTTGTTTAACTTTTCAGTTGTATAATAGGCGGATGCATTCCAACCTGAAGTACCATACGATTGCGTATCAGGGTGAAGCGGGGGCTTACTCTGAAGCTGCTGCATTTGAACATTTTGACCCTCCGGTTGAAACAGTACCCCAAATAAGCTTCGAAGCGGTTTTCCAGTCAGTCGAGGACGGCACCTGCGATGCCGGGTTGATCCCCATTGAGAATTCTCTGACGGGCAGCATCCACCCCAATTATGATCTGTTCCTCCAGCATCACCTTTTAGTCGTCGGAGAACACTATCTGCCTATTCACCACTGCCTGATAGCCCATCCTGGGGTAACCCTGAACGAAATCCGCACCGTGATCAGCCACCCGCAGGCCCTGGCTCAATGCTACGGCTACCTGCAGTCGCTTCCGAATGTCAAGGCTGAACCCGCGTACGACACCGCTGGAAGCGTGAAGCTTCTACGCCAGGGTGCTGATCGCGCAGTTGCCGCAATTGCCTCCCGGCGTGCTGCTGAGCTTTATGGGATGCAAATCCTGGCTGAGGGGATCGAGGACCATCCCGCGAACATTACCCGCTTTTTGGTAGTTGCCAGCGACTCTGCACCATCCGGTCAGGATGCTAAAACCTCGGTCGTCTTCTCGCTGGATAATCAACCTGGTGCGTTATTCAAAGCCCTCAGTGTATTCGCGCTTCGTAACATCGACCTAACCAAGATCGAATCCCGCCCCTTGATAGGCAGGCCCTGGGAATACCTGTTTTACATCGACTTTGCAGGTTCGACTGATGATTTAGTGACTACCCGTGCCATTTCACATCTGGAGGAGTATGCCACCATGCTGCGCGTGTTGGGGTCGTACCCGCGGCACCGCCTTGTCGATGAAATCACAAGGGATAACCAATTACTCTGATATTCGATGTTTTTCATTGTGTTCGGGGCAGCTTCGCCGCCCCGAACACAATGGTTATGAAATATCTGAACCTTATTTGGTCTGACCAAAGCTTGAGGTAATGATTGCCCCAACCTTTTCTCGGTATTCCTTACGCATGTCATCCGAGGTCTTGTTGAGCGACCTGGCTAGTCTGGTGAGTTCAGGTTGTGCTTTGCGCAGCCGGGCATAGTACTCTTCCGGAGGCAGCTTGATGTAGTATTTTTCGAGCACTTCATGGAGGAGGATGCACCACCACCACCAATAAATGGTGTACTCTTGCCCAAGGGAAATATCGCCGCCGGCCTCCGAACTTTCGCTGAAATTCGGCGTGTCGCGTGGATCTTTCACAATGTTGGCATAGTTGAATGCTTCCTCAGCTTCGATAATGCCGTTGCTATCGCCGTCAGGGTTGAAAGCCAGGGAGGCTCCGAACGGGTCATGACTGGCCTGAGCAGCGATCCAATCCCGGGCAAATGGATCCCAGTTGAGATTGGCAGTCACGTAGGAGCTATTGGGTTCGGTCGCCGCCGAGGCAACGCTGGTTGCATCGGCGGGGCTATTTGCGACAATGGGGGCGTTGAAGCCGCCGGCGTGGCACTGCTCCATCATCACGATCAGCTTACGGAACTTAGGCATTCCGCTCAGTTTAGCGGCGAAATCGCTGGCGTAATATCCATCCCAGTTTGGGTAGGTGCACAGGTTAGCTGTTCCCGGAGTCCCATCGTAGCCCCCATGGTTGTTGGTGTGGATGAGCAGCGAGTCTCTTGGCTTGATCCGGCCTTTGAGGTCGTCGATGGCTGCCTCGAACACGCTCCGTGTCCCTTCTCCGTTGACATGGATGCGGTAGGCAGTCCCATCGCCGGGCCAGGTCGTCTGCACGCCGTCCTGGGTATTCAACGTGCCGTCATAGCTGAGCACGGTGATGTGATTCGGATCGAACGAATAGAGGTCGATCAGTGTCCGGTAGAGAAATTCCATGTCATTAAGGTGGCGCTTATTGGTCATGCCCGCGAAAAGGATGGCATACCGCCCGCCGTCAGGCAGGATGATTGGACAGCGGAAATAGGGTTTTACCATGTAATAATTCGGATTCTCAATCGGCTTCAGTGGCTCGTGGAATGCCTGCAATGTGCGCGGTTTTTCCTTCACATACGGAGGGAACAGGGCCGGTAATTCGCGATGGAGTTCGCCAGACTTTGCGTCGTAGAGCAGGTAGCGGCAGGCATGGGCGAAGTTAGCGAAAGGTTCATCGTCGGCAAAGACAAGGATGCTCTGTCGGTCAGCGACAATTTCCTGTCGCCTGGGACCGATAATTTCACCAGCTTCATAGACTCGCTCGTCCAGATAAAGGTTGGTTGCCTGCCGTCTTTGCCAATCCAATTGGTTGAAAGCGTGCGTACGGATACGGTCAAATACGGGTGATCTTTTTCGGGTTGCCATAGAAATACCTCCTGATGTCTATATAACTATTTATGGGGGGATCGCCAGGGCAGAATCTGGGACCGAGGGTGCTTTATAAGCGATGCGCCAGCGGTCTTTCTGGCCCGGCTGAAACGGTGGAAACTGGGCTTCATAAGAACGGCTTTCACCGGTTTCCCGGTTAATGAGCAGGTAACGGCAGGAGTGACCCCAGTTGGCCATAGGATCGCGGTCGATAAAAGCCATCACTGCTGCCCATGGGGCGTTGATCGAGGTGTGTGGGAACTCTGGGCTGGTGCCTGCCGGGATCGGTTCTACAGCGATATACACAACGCCTTGCGCAAGTTCAATTGGCGTTAATTTACTGATAATAATCCTGTCTAGGGTTTTGTCTGGGAGCGGCTTGTCGGTCATTCTTCACACACTCCTTAATATACTTTAACTTTATTTAGAGTTCATTAAACGAGAATGAAATTAAGGCTAAATATGGACCACAGGGTGTCTGCTCTCATGCTCTCTATTGTGTGTTCATAACCCTGCGATCTTCATAGCTTCGCGAGCCGCCAAGCCATCATGAATGACTGCCTTGAAGGCAGTCACGGCTTTGCTGATGTGTTCGAACCCCCACGCATTCCGCCCGATAGTAGCACCCCGTGCCCCGCTTTGCACCACTTCGACCATCATCTCCAGGGCGGATTCCAAAGTCTGAGCGCGTGGCCCCCCGGCAGCCACCAGCGGCAGCGGGCAATCCGCCACGATCTGGGCATAGGCTTTCACATCGCCGCAATAGGGGGTCTTGACCACATCCACCCCCACCTCCACCGCGCAGCGCACCGCCCAGGCGATGTCTTCCGGCTCAAAGGAGACCTTGGGACCATCGCTGAAGCTGCGCGGGTAGATATGGCAGATCACAGGGATCTCAAAACGAGCAGCCTCCCGCACACATTCCGCCACTGTGCGTAGATGAGCAGCCTCGTTGTTGCCGCGCACAAAGGCCGCAACCGCAAAGGCATCGGCTCCCAGCCGCACGGCATCCTCGGGCGTAGCGATTTGCTCGCAGGCGGTATCATCCTCGCGCGCGATCGTGCTCTGGAGAATAAGAGGCACCTGGCCGGCGTAGGGTGCCCAGGCTGAGGCGGCAATGCCTTTGTGCATGGTCACGGCGTCCGGTCGGGCTGCGATAATGGCCGCCAGCGTTGGCTGTATGGACCGTAAGCCGTCGGGCAGCCCTTCTCCATAGCCGATGAAATGATCGACCGCGATCGAACATAGACGGCCGGAGGGGTGAGAGAATAGTCGGTTCATTCGTACCAGCTTGCCAAGGTTCATTGCTAATCCCTTTCGAAGTATTATGGACGGGGGAGATAAGGCAGATAGATCATCCCCAGATGGGTAAAATCAATCGGCGCGATCCTATTTTACCAGGTGAAGGGCGTATCCAAACGGCAGGGTCACCTGATTGACCCTTTCTTCAAATATTATTATAAAATGAAATTCGTAAAAGAACGGCGGGTTCCGCTTGAAATACGGAGCCCGCCGGTATATTGGAGGTTTCTATTGGTTATAACTTTCGGTGTTTTGCCAGGGTGAAGATACCTGCTGCACCTATAACAAGTAAGACACCGATTCCCAGAAGGAGGTATGTTGTATTATACAACCTTTAATTAGCGGTTACCGATACGAGAGAGATAGCGGTTGGACCGAATAACCAGTGGTAGTCCTCAACTTCACCATCGACAACCTCTCCTGTTACCGTGTCACATGTCGCACTGGCTGAACACAAGCGGAATCGGGCGTCAAAAGTATTATTTCGAGGATCAACAGGGACATCGAAATCTAACCGCGTTGTTCCATTCCCTATTATTGCTCGGTCAATAAAAACATGCTCGCCTACATCGTCAAAGTCAGTGTCCGAGCTTGTATCCCAATTGATCCAACCGTTAAGGTAGCAGGTACCAGGACACCCGGCGACGGTTACATCCAAATGGCCTCCATCATCCCCTTGAGTCCAATTGATCGCTGGTCTTACCACCCCATCCTCGTCGGCAGCATCGGTGGTGTCATCTTGATTGGCAAGAGGACTATGAACCCCATCGGCTTCGGTATCCACTCGAGCTCCCAATCTCAATCCCTGA
>CAZPWU010000083.1:0-7890 GCA_964590325.1 uncultured Anaerolineaceae bacterium
ATAAAAAATTATCTGGAAAGGTTAAGAATGGGGTCTCAGTCATTAAAGCATTCTCACGTTAAGGTCTGAATAAATGTTTGAATGAAAAAAATGGATTTGCACGAGTTTACCTTAGAAAAATCCAGGCGTCAAATGTGGAATATTAGTGTTAAATTATTGAAGAGTAGTGGTAATATCACCTTGGTCTTGCACAACCTCGAAAAAGGTGGCCTCGTCCGGCGTACACGAGATGATGCAGACCGTCGGATCATCAGGATCACTTTGACAAAAATGGGTCGGGTGATAATCAACAAGATACTCCCTGAGCATGTGAATGCGATCACCTAGGAGATGAGTATTCTCACGGCTGAAGAGCAGAGAACACATAGCATGCCTTCGCCTTTCGACCTCTACTTACATCCCTATATACGAGAATCCACCCCGGAAATTACCAAAGAGCCGATATTTTTAGTTGCGCCAATGCAGTGTGCACTTTAACCTATCAGCTATAATTACCTGCAGGTACCCATTATCAAAAGAAAACAAGTCTCCAGATTACCAGAGGTATATATGGTAGCAAAAACTCCTATTCATCCCAATCCGCCTCCGTTTATTAAGTTAAAAGGTTCTCACCGGGAAATTGGACGCCAACTTGGGGAGGCTTGTTCTCCGCAAGTAAAACATAGTATTGAAAACGCGCGTATATTAATTGACAGTACCTACAATGTTTTAGAGCTGACCTGGGAAGGTGCCCAGATGCAGGCGCGTAAATACATCCCATTCGCCCAAGAACGATATCCTCAATATGTTGAAGAGATAATGGGAGTTGCAGAAGGGGCAGGGGTTCTCTTTGATGATCTGGTGGTGTTGACATCAATGGAAGCAGTTACCATGGATGCATTACACCTGACCAAATGTACAAGTATCGCAATTAACGGAGAACGGACGACCGATGGTCATGTATTAATCGCGCACAATGAAGACTGGCTACCCGAGGATGAACCGGATGTATGCGTCATACATGCTACTCCAGACGATGAGCCTCCATTCCTTGCGATGACGTATGGCGGTTTGCTCCCCAATATCGGGTTTAACGCTGCTGGGATAGCTCAATGCTGCGATTCGGTCTATCCAAACGATAGCCGTATTGGTATCCCACGTGTTGTTGTCTCGCGTGCGGTTCTTGGCTCACGTTCACCTGCCGAAGCTATCCGTCACATGCTGGTCAGCCATCGCGCTGCCGGTTATAACCATCTCCTGGCACATGAAAGTGGGGAACTGTATAACGTCGAAGTCTCATCCCGTCAATTTGCTATTATCTACGCCCAGAACGATTCTATTGTGCATACGAATCATTACCTTGATCCAAGTATGCAATCTGTGGAATACGAACCGGATGAATTGATCCATACTCGGGTACGCTACTTCAGGGCATTGCGTTTACTTAAAAGTACGCCAAAACACACCATTAAGACTCTCCAGGATATCCAAAGGGATCATATAAACTTCCCCAGTGCGATATGTAATCATGTAGATGAAGAAAGTGATCCTATGGATAGAGAAAAGACGATTAACTCTATTATTATGGATTTAACGGCCAAGGTGATGCATATTGCCTGGGGAAATCCTTGTGTAAACTCATATCGTACCTACCATCTAGATGCTTAGATCTAAAACCTTATTTTTTCCCCCAAAGCCCATAGCCAAATTGGCGTCGGAATTCACGTCGATTTTGTTGTTCGTGGATTTCAGCCACATGAGATATTTTTTCAGCGATAGCAGCTTCTAACCAGATCTTTCCATGTGCGGCTGTCGCCAGGCTACCAGCGCCATAAGCACCTGTAAGAGTCTCATCATCCCAAGGGGGATTGGCAATCAATGGTCCGCCTTCAACCCAATCCATGATATACGATGGTGTGGAGATGAAGTCAGTTTCGTCGACCACGCGATCCATGTGGACCAGATCAGGTCGTAGATGCAGGATTAGGGAGGTTTCCAGTTCACAAGCGTGCCCCATCCCGCCTATCGGCGAGAGGCGATGTTTTTGAAGCGCCTCGATCCCCAACGGACCAGAGAGATAGAGCCAGGCTGTGGCACAGAAGATACCTGGATGACGTTCACCGGCATATTTCACGACATTCACTAAAAAAGAACAATTGCCGCCATGACCACTTAAAAAATAAAAGCGGTCAAACCCACGTTCAACGAGAGCGTCAACGATACCCATCCAAAAATCTTCAAATGCCCGTCCACCAGCGTTCATAGTACCTGTAAATGAAGACCGATGAGTACTGACTCCATAAGGCATCACAGGCAGTGATACCGCCTGGTCATGTATAGCTGAGGCCACTCCTTGGCTGATCGCATCAATGATGAGGGTGTCAGTGGACATGGGCAGGTGGTAGCCATGTTGCTCAGTGTGACCGATAGGAATGAGCACTACTTTACTTCGGTCACTATCTAGCGGAATATCTAAAGGGGGAATGCGATTTCCTCGCGGTAGAGCTATATGTTCTATCCTCAAACCCGGGTCTGGTTCTTGAGGGGTGATTGTAAAAACCTGCGAGAAACCATCATCTCGCAGGCTATCAAGAAGATTAGATATATGAGTACCTAGTAAACTTTCAGATACCTGCAACCCGCTGCCTGACCAACCAAATGGAATTGGTGGTAATAATCCGATTCTCGAAGGATTTTTTAATGCATCTGCCATCACCTCCCGACGATAACCTTCTCCTAAGAGCAGAATAAGCGGGGTATTGCGAGGTAAAGCATTTATCTCGGGCCAGGTTAATTGATCATATAAGAAAAAATCAGTCATGCCTTGAGTTAGATTTTTTTCAACAGCTCTGTCTTCTTTTTTTGAAATTCCTCTTCAGTCAGTATTCCTTTCTGCCGAAGTTGGTCGAGTTCAGCAATCATCTCTGGAAGGTTAATTGCTTCCTTAAATCCACTTTCCCCACCGCGCTCCAGTTGCTCTTTAGCATTGATCATTGCAGTTTTAAACCGGATTGGCTCTCCGATACGTTTGAACAGGTTAGCACCCAATTCACTGGCAGTTAATATTTCTATGTCTCCATAATTAAAAAGCCTGCCGAGAAATGATTGGTCGAGTTTAACATCATTCACCTTTTCCAACGAAGAGTCGATGACATCTTTACCAAAAACCCCCGATATCTGTATAACACGCCTGTTAGTTACAATATACCGACGATTGGACCAGTCCAATACATCGCGTATCATTGTCGCCAATGGAATCACCAGCACAACCGCACCAGTGATCGTTATCAGCCAAGTGTATTGGCTGAAGATAACCTTAGTACCGATCGCAATGGCGATAATTATAAAAATGAGTAATATCTCGAGAACAATGGATTTAACCAGCATGAACCAATGTTGCCGGGTAACAAGGATAATTCTTTCTTGATCTCCCAGTAGATTTTCAATATAACTTTTAGGCATAAGTCTCTGCTCCTGACACTTCCATCATCTTTATATTCATTTATATTTCATGACAGGCAACCCAATGACCGGGTTTGATCTGTCGCCATTCAGGTACTAATTCCGCACAATGAGGTTTAGCGATCGGACAACGTGGGTGGAAACGACACCCATAGGGTGGATTGAGCGAGCTGGGTACATCACCGGTCAAGATAGTCCGTTTTTGGGCGCGACTTTTTTTTGGATCTAGAATAGGTACAGCAGAAAGCAAAGCTTGCGTGTATGGATGCAAGGGGTTCTCATACAAATCGTTACGATTAGCCATTTCGACCATCACGCCCAGATACATGACAGCCACGCGGTCGCAGATATGGCGCACCATACTTAAATCATGGGCGATGAAGAGGTAGGTTAACCCAATACGATCCTGTAGATCCTCCAGTAAATTTACGACCTGTGCCTGGATTGATACATCCAAAGCAGAAATTGGCTCGTCACAAACGATAAATAAGGGTTCAGATGCCAGAGCCCTGGCAACACCGATCCTTTGGCGTTGTCCACCTGAAAATTCATGCGGGAAGCGGTTGATGTGGCGTGCATTCAATCCGACGAGCTCCAGTAATTCCTTCACACGCTCCGAACGTTCTTTTTCTGTTGCAAGTAATTTATGGACACGGAGAGGTTCACCGATGATTGAATTGACTGTCCAACGTGGATTCAGTGAAGCGAAAGGGTCCTGGAAGATTATTTGCGCTTTTTGACGGAAAGTCATCATTACCTTGCCGCGGGCAGTGCGCACGTCCAAACCGTCAATTTTGATGGTCCCGTCTGTAGCAGGATAAAGCCCCAGGATCGTACGGCCAGCTGTGGTCTTCCCACAGCCGCTCTCGCCGACCAGCCCCAGTGTCTCGCCGCGCAGGATAAAGAACGAAATACCGTCCACCGCCCGCACATACCCCGTCCTACGCTGTAAAATAATCCCGTGCGTAACCGGGAAATATTTCTTGAGGTTTTCGACCTGCACCAAAGGATCGGTTTCGCTCATCGCGGTGCTCCTGTCTGAACGTCAATCCAACAGGCGATTTTGTGGTTTGCAGCAACCTGTGTCAAGACAGGGTTTTCGTTCATGCACCTATCGATTACCCGTTCGCAGCGTGGCGCGAACGGGCAACCGTGTGGTTCAACCACCAGGTTGGGGGGAGCGCCGGGGATGGATTTCAACCTCCGGTCGCGACGCCGGTCAGCTCGCGGCAGGGCTGCCAGCAAAGCCAGTGTATAGGGATGACGCGGGTCTTCATAGAGGTCGTCCACTACCGCTTCTTCCACAATAAAGCCAGCATACATGACGATCACCCTCTCCGCCAGCCCGGCGACAACCCCAAGGTCGTGGGTGATCCAGATCATCGTCATACCCACCTGCTCGCGTAATTGGATGACTAATTCGATAATTTGTGCCTGGATCGTAACATCCAAGGCGGTAGTAGGTTCATCGGCAATCAAGATGTTCGGGGTGCAAGCCAGGGACATGGCGATCATCACCCGTTGGCGCATCCCGCCTGAAAACTGGTGGGGATAGTTATCCAGGCGGCGGGTGGGATCTGGGATGCCGACCCATTCTAGCAGCTCGATCGCCCGATGGCTTGCCTGTTCCGTATTCATGCCCATATGCGTGCGCAGGGATTCGGTGATCTGCCGGCCGATGGTCAGAACCGGGTTCAGCGATGTCATCGGGTCCTGGAAGATCATCGAGATTTCCTTGCCTCGTATATGCTCTAAATCTTCCTCTGCCAATTTTAACAGGTCCGCTCCCCGGTAGAGGGCGGTTCCGCTACTGATCTCTCCGGGCGGGATGGGGATCAGGCGCAGTAGAGACATCACGGTAACGGACTTACCGCAGCCGCTTTCCCCCACTATAGCCAGCGTCTCACCTTCATCCAGCTTGAAAGAGATGCCGTTGACCGCATAAACTGTGCCCTCGGGGGTGTGGAAACGGGTTTGCAAGTTATTGACTTCGAGCAGAGTACCCATAAACGGCTCCATGAAGCGGCCTGCTCATACGGTCCGGCTACGTGGGTCAAGTGCATCGCGCAGTCCATCGCCTAAAAAGTTGATGCTCAACACAGTCAGCAAGATCAACAATCCCGGGAAGAACCATAACCAGGGAGCGGTATCCATGTAGCTGTTCGCATTATCCAACATGTTGCCCCAGGTAGCTGTTGGAGGCTGAACGCCCAACCCCAGGAAGCTGATGTAGGCTTCCGCCAGAATGGCATTGGCGACACCCAGGGTGGCCGAGACCACGATCGGAGCGATGCTGTTGGGCAGGATGTGACCGATAATGATCTGCGAGTTGGGCGTGCCGGTGGCGTGCGCCGCCAGGATGAAATCGTTCTCTTTTAGCGATAGAAATTCTGCCCGTACGATGCGCGCCAGGTACATCCAGCTTGTCAGGCCAATAATCACCACGATAACGATCACACTTCCGCTAAATATCCGGCCAAATAAATTTATGTCAGGGATTTTATTACCGAAAAACTTGGCCATCACGATCAATAGAAAGATTTCGGGGATGATGAGCATGGCCTCGGTGAAGCGCATTAAGACGCTGTCCAGCCAACCTCCATAATAGCCGGCCAGCGCGCCGATCAGAATACCGGCCAGCGTCTCAATGGTCACAGCCGCCAGTCCGATCAGCAGCGAGATTTGAGCACCATAGATGGTACGAGCCAGCACATCCCGCCCGATGGGGTCGGTGCCAAAGGGATGAGCTGCCGAGGGCGCTTGTAGCGCCTGGCCGGTGTCGTTGTGGTTGGCATAGCTTTCGGGGTAGATCCACGACCCCACGAGTGCATAGGCCACCAGCAAGATGAGTGTTATCCCCCCAAAGAGCGCCATCTTGTGCCGGCGGAAGCGCCGCCAGGCCAAGTCCCTCAAAGTCAGGGGAGGCGCTTCCAGTACATCGTGGGTCAGCTGAGCTATAGGTCCGGGTGTAGCCGTGGTGGTAGTCATGCTATCCTACTTAGGTCCCATAGCGAATGCGAGGATCCAACCAGGCGTAGACGATGTCGGTGATGACCTGGAAAACCACTACAGCCACGGCGATCATCATCAAAATTCCCATCACCACCGGTGTATCGGCGCGACCAACCTGGTCGAGAAACAGGCGGCCCATACCGGGCCAGGCAAAGATGCGCTCCGTAACGACAGCGCCGCCCAGCAGTAACGGTATGTCCAGGCCAACCACCGTGACAATCGGCAGGGAAGCGTTCTTTAAGGCGTGGATGAATATAATTTCCCGGCGCGGTAGACCCTTGGAGCGGGCAGTGCGGATATAGTCCTGACTCATCACTTCGAGCATGGTGCTGCGGACATAGCGGCTATAGGCAGCGAAGCTTATCAGCGCGATACTCAGCACGGGCAGCACCATGTGAAGGGCGACCTGCCCAGGCGTCTGGCCGATTTGCGGGTCGAACATGCCCACTGTGGGAAGGTAGGGCAGCCCCCACTGCTTGAACAGCACGCCAAAAAGATACATCGAAAGTAAGGCAATAAAGAAGATCGGCATGGAATAGAAAATAAACGTGACTGCTGTAATCACGTTATCCCACAAGGAGTACTGCCTCAAGGCTGAATAGACTCCGATCAGCAAGGCGCCCAGGATGATGAAGACTTCTGCAGCGATCATTAATAACAATGTGTTGGGCAGGCGTTCACTGATTACCTGTACCACAGATTTCCCACGGATGGAAAGAGACGTTCCAAAATCGCCGCGCAGCACCCCTTTACGTGTGCCAGAGGTCTCTGCTACCCCATCACCGTTCAAGTCCACCTTAGTCCAATCGTTGCCAACCAGCCAGTACAGGTATTGGACGTAGATGGGTTTATCCAAGCCAAGCTGCCGTTTCAAGCGTTCGCGATCGGCTGTGCGAGTAATAGTTCGCCCACCCATGGCTGCAACCGGATCGCCCATATTCATCATCAGGGCGAACAGGATCATGCTGATGATAATCAGTACCGGGACACCTTGTAAAAGTCGTCGGATGATATAGCGGGTCATGGTATCCTTTGGATGGAGTATTGTTGGGTAACTTGGATCGAGTGTAGCATGATCAGTGCCCAACAATACTCCGAAATCCTTTTTATTGGGTCATGTCCCATTCCATAATGTTATAGAGAGGGGTCACACCTGAGAACTTAACGTTTTGAAGCTTTGAGTCAAAGACCCAGATGTCCGGGTCCTGCCACAGACCCAGCCAGTAAACCTTATCATGGAAGATCTGGTTGATTTTCTCGATGGTCTTCTGGCGCTCAGTCACATCCAATTGGCTGGCTTGTTGTCCGATCAACGAGTCCAACTCTGGATCGCACAGGTAGAACGAATTCTGGCCGCTGGGTTTTTCGGCGGTTGGAATTTCGCTGCACAGCCAGTAGTAGATATCGGGATCGGGGAAGGCTGGAGCATCCGACCAT
>CAZPWU010000084.1:0-7863 GCA_964590325.1 uncultured Anaerolineaceae bacterium
AAAGGTCGGTCAGCTCTTTTTGGTTACTTTTAATGGGCCTGATGCCGGCTCAAATACTCCAATCTATGACCTGATCGTCAACCGACATATTGGTGGCGTCATCCTCCTGGCAGCTAACGATAATTTTTACTCGATCGATCAAACCTTTGCAGTCGGACAGGCGCTGACCCGCCAGCTCCAAGCGGATGAGTATACCGCTTCACAACAACTACAAACCAGCCCAGTTACAAACACGACCTTCACACCGTCTTATGTACCTCTCTTTATCGGCACATCGCAAGAAGGTGATGGGTATCCATATGACCAGATTCTAAATGATCTGACACCTTTGCCCAGCCAGATGGCCATTGGTGCCACCTGGCAGCTAGATATGGCTAAGCAAGTAGGAGCTGTTTTAGGCAATGAGCTATATGCATTAGGAATAAACCTCCTCTTAGGCCCTTCACTCGATGTACTGGAAACACCTAACACGGAAGGCGGTGATCTGGGTATCCGCACTTTTGGTGGTGATCCCTATTGGGTGGGTGAAATGGGTCGCGCCTATATTGCTGGCATACACCAGGCAAGTTCCGGGAAAATTGTCGTTGCTGCGAAACATTTCCCCGGATATGGTGGCTCAGACCGTTTACCCGAAGAAGAGGTTGCAACAGTTCGTAAATCCCTCGAACAGTTGAAACAAATTGAACTGGCTCCATTTTTCAGTGTTACTGGTAGCGCTCCTACACCAGAAACTACCGCCGATGCCCTGCTGATCTCTCCTATCCGCTACCAGGGATTCCAAGGCAACATTCGGGCTACTACTAAACCGGTTAATTTTGACCAGCAAGCTTTTACACAGTTGATGAGTTTGCCCCAATTTTTATCCTGGCGAGATAACGGTGGCGTAATGATCAGCGATGACTTGGGCAGCCGGGCCGTACGACGTTTTTATGATCCGACCGGTCAGACTTTCAATAGCCGATTTGTAGCCCTGGATGCTTTTTTGGCTGGTAGTGACCTGCTCTATCTCGGCAATTTTACTGCGAGTGGTGATCCTGACTCGTATACGAGCATTCTCAGCACACTGGATTTCTTCACACAGAAATATCGCCAAGACACAGCTTTTGCCCAAAGGGTGGATGCATCAGTTTTACGAATATTAGCTCTAAAGTATCACATCTATAATACATTTAATATCTCACAGGTTTTAGCTCCACAAGATCGGTCTGTCAGCGTAGGGCATTCCAGCCAGGTCAGTTTTGATATCGCACGGCAGGCAGCTACCCTGATCAGCCCATCCCAGGCTGAGTTAAATGATACTCTTCCTGCACCACCTGGGCGGAACGACCGGATTGTATTCATTAACGACTCACGTACTTTCCAACAGTGCAGTAAGTGTAAACAGCAATATGTCCTTGACCCCAATGCTTTATTGCAAGCGGTTGTACGCTTGTATAGTAACAGTGGCCAGGTATTGATCGGCAATCTTGTATCTTATACCTTTGATGATCTTCAAAAGATGCTGGACGCAGGAACTGGCCAAACCCAAATCGAAAACGATCTACGCCAGGCGAGGTGGATCGTTATTTCCATGTTGGATTTAAACCCTATCATTCCATCATCGATAGCATTACGACATTTTTTGACCCAACGGCTTGACTTAATCCAACAAAAGCGTTTGATCGTATTTGCATTCAATGCCCCATATTATCTGGGCGTTACAGATGTATCTAAATTAACCGCGTACTATGGTTTATACAGCCGGTCGCCACAATTTGTTGAAGTCGCCGCCCGATTGCTTTTTCAAGAGCTACGCGCTACCGCTGCATCACCTGTTTCTCTTCCGGGGATTAGCTACGAAATAAATAACGCCACATTTCCAGATCCAAACCAAATAATCCCGCTGTCATTTGATCTACCTTTACAAGAACCAGCATCCGCAACGCCGACTCCTGGCACAACGCCAATTCCGCCAGTATTCCACCTGGGTGACACAATTCCTCTGCGTACAGGAATTATCCTTGATCACAATGGTCATATCGTGCCAGATAACACGCCAGTCCGTTTTATCATGAGCCGTCCTGGCGACAATCTCATCCTACAACAAATTGAGGTCCAAACCAAACAGGGCATTGCTCAGGCTTCATTACGAGTTGACAGCTCTGGCAAACTACAAATTCGCGTCGAAAGCGGAGATGCGAAAAAATCCGACATTCTACAAATCGATGTACCCCCCGAAAATGTTACGGTTACTGCGCCCCCACCAACTATAACCCCAACGACAACCCCAACAATTACACCTACGCCTTCTGCGACCTTCACACCCGTACCCACATCTCAGCCAATACTCCCACCGCCGCCCATCCATACTAATTTTCGCGATTGGTTAATCGCTTTATTAGTAGCGGTCACAATCGGATTATCCAATTTTGGGTTAGCAAGATTTATAGGGCAGATTCGTTGGGGAATTCGGGGGGCCTTCCTCGCCTTGATAGGAGGGTTATTAGCTTATACCTACCTGGCAATCGGACTACCAGGAAGTACCTCTATCATTAAAAGTTCAGGCTTATGGGGGGTATTCGGAGTAGCTCTCTTAGGATCAATCCTCGGGGGAGGATCCACATGGCTTTGGCGTGAGTTTAAAAAGGTAAAAAAGGGTTCTTGATTACAATTTATGGGGAGGTGATAGGCCGCATATTCTGTCTTATATCATTCAACGAACAAATGTTGTAATCAGGCTGAAGACCAGTAAGCCGATCGCGATCCAAACAAGGACCTGTTCTGTTGGTGATTTTAAAATATCAGTGAGGGTTATAGGCTTAGGAGAATGAGTCGGTCGTGGAGGTGGGGTCCAATTTCCTAAGAGAGCCTGTCGAAATGCCTCGACATCCTGTGGACGATCATCCGGATGTAGACTCATCGCCCATAATATTGCTCTTTCTGTGCGTGGGTTGATATCCGGGTTGAGTTGCCGCGGTTGTAATAGACTATCAGGATGTAAAAAGCGTTCTCGCGCTTCTGCGGGTGGCTGGTTCGTTAATAGGTGATAAAGCGTTGAGCCAAAGGCGTATATATCACTGCGTGCGTCTGTATGACCAGCATCACCGCCGTATTGCTCTAAAGGTGTGTATAATGCCGTTCCACGCCCTTGTAAAATAGTAATGGTCATTTCATCGGAAGCTAATATTTTGACTAGCCCAAAATCCACTAATTTAAGCAACCCACTCGGTGTGAGCTTTAAGTTTCCAGGTTTTATATCTCGATGGAGTATAGGAGGTTTTTGGATGTGCATATAGGTCAAGGCATCCGCGAGCTGGTTCGCCCAAGATAGTACCTCCTGCTCCGGTAAAAATGTCTTAGTTTGACGTGCCTCTATCATTAACGTACGCAGATCTTTACCCGGGACAAAATCCATCACCAGATAATCGCGGCCACCTATGGAGAAGAAGTCAGATACTTTAGGCAGGTTGGGATGATCCAGGCGCGCTAATACAGTGGCTTCGCGTAAGAATTGGTCGCGTGCCTGTTGTAGCATCTCGCCGGGCAATGTGCGATCGTGCTCTACTTCTTTAAGGGCGCACTGACGGCCCTCAAGACGGAGGTCATCAGCCAGGTAAATACTGCCCATCCCTCCCTGACCGATAATACGGCGTATTTTATAGCGGTTACGTAAAATCTCGCCCGCTTTTAACGGCGTGGGCATACATCTATTCTCATTCTCTCCAGTTAATGATATTATACCCGTTAGGAGTATAGATTATGGAGCGGAATAATGACGAACTGCCAACATTGATAGCACAAACCGGCCCTTTAAACGGTCAACGGTGGATGTTGGACAACAGTATCGTTTTAGGGCGCGAGAGTACATGCGACATCGTCATTCCCAGCCGTCAAGTATCACGCTATCATGCTCGCTTATCTCCGACATCCGATGGGGTGATATTAGAAGACTTAAGCAGTAAAAATGGCACCCATTGTAATGGGCAGCAGGTGTCGGAACCAGTTAAATTACAAGATGGTGATGTGATCCAAATAGCACTGGCACAGCAGTTCGTCTACTTGAGCTCTGAGGCGACAATACCCCTCGATTCAGATGAAATTGAGTATTCTATGATACAAATACGACGATTAAGGCTTGATAAGCGTTCACGAAGGGTCTGGATTAGAGATGAAGAAATCGTACCCCCACTCTCCGTTTCACAATTCCGTTTATTAGAGCTCCTTTATGAACGTCAAGGGCGTGTCGTGCATCGAAAAGAATTAATCACAACCATCTGGGGGGAAGAAGACGCTGTAGATGTGTCGGAACAAGCTTTAGATGCATTGATACGCCGTTTACGCGATCGGCTGGCTGCTATTGATCCTACTCACGCTTATCTCATCACTGTTCGAGGTCACGGTTTGCGTTTGGATAATCCTCCTGTAAGCTAAAAGGAAGTATAAAACCGTAAAAGGAACCACCGAAAATATGGGTGTTGGGCAGGCGTACGCCCACCCAACACCCATATTTTCGGGTTTTTCTTGTTAAACTTAGTAACTCCTTTAGATGAGTAATAAAATGATTACTTTTTTAGATTCGCCTCCATAGAATAGCGCAAAGCTATCCGGTAAACCATCTGGATTTTATATTGCAAATCCGGATCTTGATTAGACTGTGTCTGGTTCATTAACGTAGTCAATGTGTCTATGAATTCGGGGGTAATTTCCTGTCTATGCTTATCGAGGATCGCTTGTACGGTCTGTTCGTCGGGAGCATCCAGGAGCTCTTCGATTAATTCAACCTCAGCCGGTGGTGTGCTGGCTTGCTGGAGTATATTTACAATCTGTTGTAATTGACCTATCTTCTCCAAATCACCTTTCTTTCGAGCAGCATCCATCTCGGTATTGAGTGCCTGTACAAAAAAATCATCGATAGATCGCAGGTTTTGAAGAGTCGCTTCGGAGATGTCTTTTGATTTAAGGATCTTCTCTAATAATTGCCTGGCTTGTGCAGCTCGCACCTCCATTTGCTTATCAACTTCTTGGGTGAGTTCCAGCAATCGTTCGCGTAATTGGATGAGCCGTGCCCGACCATCACCCCTGGCGCGATCTATACGCTCACTGAGAAGCTGGAAGAATGCATAATCCATTCCAGGTCGAGCCAGACTGACCAGGATACTTACTCGAGTTTCATTCGGCGCCTGGGTAACCAGATCGAGTAATTTTTCCCGAGTGAGATCTTTACCCGCCTCCTGAAGAGATTTTACAGCAGCTTCAACCTCTTTGGTTTGTTGTTCATATTCTCGTCCAAATGTTGTTAAAGGGAGTAGCTTCTTTTGTAAATCGCTCAAGTGCTGTGCAGATTCTTGATCCCCACCCATTAAAGAGGCGTCAACCAGGCGATTAAGAATAGCGAAGAAATCACCATCAATAATTTTATCTTCCTGTTTGGCAACCTCGGCAATAACCTCATCAGACGCATTTATTAACCGTTGCAGAAGGATTAGTCTCTGTTGCTGTGCCTGGATCATCTCCCGTGTGATACCTTCGGATTCTAAAATGTGCTCAATCAGACTTTGTTGTGTCAACATTGTCTGGGGGCGAAACAGATAACCCTTGCGTTTTTCTTGAGGAAGGTTATTTACAACCCGATTAATTAAAGGTCCAATGATTCGTTCCTGCTCCTCACGAGGTAAACCTAATTCCGGGGGAACATAGGTCAGGAGCAATTCCTTTTCAGGATCATGATAAACAATTGGAGTTGCCAGGTTACCGTGATAACCACAATTCGGGCATTGTACAATATTAACTGCTCCCGAAAGGAAAAGCTGCTTGGCATTTGGATCGACCCCAACATCAAAGAGTTGCTCAATCTTGGCGATAATGGGTTGACGGCAGTTGGGGCAGTTGATGCGAGTCTTAGGCATTTATTATCTCCAAAAAAGATATGATGTTTTGTATATCAATGACAAAACTATTTTATTATTTTCTAGATTCACGTTTAACATCCCGAGGTAACGAAAAACAAATCCGCGCTCCATCTCCAGGTTTCGGATCCACCCAGATTCGGCCTCCGTGCGCTTCGATGACTGCTCGAGCCAGATATAATCCCAATCCAGCACCTTTCGTGGTCCGTGTCGCTTTCGTAGAACGGTAGAAGCGATCAAATATAAATGGGATATCCTCGGGAGCAACACCCGGCCCTTGATCACTAACACACACGATGACTTGATCGGGACGCATCATTCCGCTAATGCGAATTTCACCTCCATCCGGTGAGTATTTTATAGCATTAGAAAGCAAATTTGATAAAACCTGGCTAATACGATCTTCATCAGCCATTATTACCGGGAAATCAGATGGCACATCCACAATGATCGTATGTCGATCCGACTGAGTTCGGAAACGTTCAGCAATACGCTGAATAATATTTACAAGGGACACATCGGAAAGGTTGATTTTTAAAACGCCGGCTTCCAAGCGAGACGCATCTAACAAGTTTTCGATCATGTCTGTCAACCGGTCAGCTTCCTCTTCGATAACTGCCAGGCTATCTTGTACAACGGCACGATCCCATGAAACATCCTCCCTACGCAATGTACCTACATAACCTTTTATCAATGCGACCGGTGTCTTCAATTCATGGCTGATCACTGAGATAAAGGTGCGTTTAATTTCCTCGGCTTCTCTAAAACGTGTAATATCGCGGATCGTCGCGATGATGTTAATCAGGTTGCCCTCAGACGATAAAAGCGGAGCATAAGTAATTCCTACCGGTAAATAAGAGCCATCAGAGCGCTCAAGGTCACCCTCAACATATAGTGTCGCGTTTGGAGTCAGAGGCCAACTACCTGCCTCAGCCTGTTCCAGGGTTAAACCTTCCTCTTTATGCACCCAGCGAATAATTTCTTCATGACTTTTCCCACGGATGTTATTAACCGGTGTCCCGAGCATACGACCAAAGGCTGGGTTACAGCGCTCTATGATATGATTCGGGGCGAGGATAATAATTCCGTCCGCGGCCGAGTCCAGGAGGGCATCCATCCTCTGTTTCTCACGCGCCACCTGGGTATAAAGCTTGGCATTATGAACAGCGATTGCAGCCTGATCAGCGAAACTTTGTAATAACGAACGATCATTGGTCGAAAAAATATCCGAATAACTGCGAAAAATAAAAATTACACCTATAACCTGTTGACGGGCAATCAAGGGAAGTCCTACACCTGTTAACAACCCCAGGCTGACGGTGCGGGTGAGGTTCTGGAGCAACCGATTTATCTCTGGTAATTCAAACCGGGCAGCATCTTCAAGGTCTGGCACAGCAGCAAGGAGTGGATCCAGGTAACGTAATAGGGCCTCGGAGATGCCATGGTACGCAGCCACAGTCCATCCCCCTTGTTCTTCTCGTAAGGCAATTAATCCCGCCTGCCCTGCCAGCATCTCTACCGAGATATCTAAAATCCGGGTTAGTAGTTTTGCTAGGTTTAATTCTTGGGTTATCGCGCGTGTGATTTCAATAAGAGAGTCACGCTGGCGGACACGAAAATCAGGTAGCATTTTTTATTTTCGGCATAATGCCTTTTTCACCAAGTGTAATAGCCTCTTCGAGGATCTCTAACCCTTCATCCACCTCACTGCGGCTTACACTGAGTGGTGGGCATATACGAATAGTACTCCTTCCACAACCTAAGGTAAGCAGACCGCGTTCAAAGGCCATGTCAACGACATTATCGCGTAATTCGTTCTCAGGTTCGCGGGTCTGGCGATCTTTTACGAATTCAACGCCGATCATTAAACCAAGGCCGCGTACTTGTCCAATGCTGTTATGACGGGCTAATATTTCCTCTAGTGCGTCTAAGGCGTATTTTCCCGTGTCGGCTGCGTTCTCCATGTATTGGTTTTTAA
>CAZPWU010000085.1:0-7861 GCA_964590325.1 uncultured Anaerolineaceae bacterium
GTAGGAAGCCAAACGCTCGAGGATTTTATGGTATTCGAGAGTATGGAGTGTTTTATCGTCCATGATACGGTGTTAGATAGAGGTAAAGGTTACAGATTAGCAGTGTACCATAGGGGATGGGATAGGGGAGGAGGGGATATAGATCCACAGGGATTATGCGTTGAGACCATGAATCATTACCTACCGCGGTATAATCCCATCACCGAGTACCATCTCTTATATTTACACGATACTTGGTTAAATCATTGGACCGCTAAGGGTGAGAAATGAATAAGAATCAGCTCCTTGCTCTTCCACAAAAAGTCGAAACCTGGTATTTTGCCATCCGAAAATTACACATCTGGATTACCCCTGAGGATGAACCACCAACACACCCAATTCTAGGTCTTATTCTCATCCGAGAAACCGGATTAATGCGCAGTCTGGATATCTCACCACAGGGGTTAACTGAAAAAGCAGCTCTTGATATACTCTATAAAGCGATGAAAAGGCCCAATAAAGGAATGGGATTCAAAGCCTGCCGTCCCAAGGCAATTCATTTTGAAGATCCGGCTCTTGTAGAAGCTCTTGCTCCAAAACTGGCGGAAATAAAAGTGGAAGCTGTCCACCAGCCGATGACTGAAGCTATAGATGAGCTGGTTCACGAGCTGGAATCCAAATTGAAAGATGACGAGTCGGAATTGCCAGGTTTATTATCTGTGAGGGGTGTTACTCCCGTATTGGTTGGCGATCTCTTTACCGCAGCGGCTATATTTTATCAAGCTGCCCCCTGGGTGCAACTGAGTGATATACAAACTTTAGCAATCACAGTCCCTCCGGAGAGAAAAGAGCGTTTTGTTCAGGTGATGGGCAATGGCGGCATAGAATACGGTCTGGCGATGTACAAACGCTGGGAAGATGTTGAGCGCATGTATCAGGCTGCTGATCACACCATAGAAGTGATACCTCCCGGGGGTGGGAATTCACTTTTTTTCGATAATGCATCACTCCTGCCTCCTTCTGACCTGGACGCTATAGAACAATACGGTTGGGAGGTGGCAGAAAATAAGGCTTATCCTGTACCGGTGATCTATACGCTCTCTGGTGGAGCTAAAAGACCTTCTCACACTGATTTACTCTGGTATATTGCTGCCTTGTATGCCATCCCAATATTTGTCCGTGACTACCTTAAACCAGATGGGGGAGGGAATTATCTTCCGGTACAGGCTGATATTTCTATCCACACCCATACCGGACCAGCCATAGTTTCCATAAAGTATCCGGGTGGGATTCTCGAGAAAGAGATGCATGCTACTGGTTCGTTAATATGGTCCGATTCTAATAATGATGAGGATGATAATATCATGGCAGTTAACCCTCGAGCAATGGAAGGGATGATGAGGCAGTTCGGAGGTGGGTCCGCTGACCAGCAGTTAGATAAAGCTCAAGACCTGATGTACCAGGCCTGGGAAGAACGTAACCCGGCAAAGCGGATTAAACTGGCTCACCAGGCACTTTCAGTTTCGTCCAATTGTGCAGATGCCTATGTCCTCTTGGCTGAAGAAGAGGCTGATACTGTCGGACGTGCGCTTGAGTATTACCTTAAAGGTGTCGAGGCTGGAGTACGAGCTTTAGGGAAGCGATTTTTCAAAGAGAATGAAGGCCATTTCTGGGGGATCCTGGAAACACGTCCTTACATGCGCGCTCGTGAAGGCCTAGCCAATACCTTATGGGAGCTTGGTCGTCAAGAAGAGGCTTTGGAGCATTTTCAAGAAATGTTATCTTTAAACCCGGGTGACAATCAGGGTATCCGTTATTCGATGCTTAACCTGCTCATGGATATGGGACGCGACGCAGATGCTGATAAGTTGATTCGCCAATATGAGGGGGATGGCTTTGCCACTTGGCTTTACTCCCGGGCGTTGCTGTTATATCGCAAAAGCGGTCCAACAAACCGGGCCAATGCAGCCTTGGAAGCAGCTCTGACGCAGAACACCTATGTCCCCGCTTATCTGACCGCCCGTAAACGTATCCCATTAAACTTGCCGGAGTATATTGGTTATGGAGATGAAAATGAGGCTGTGAGTTATGCCTCTTTATACCTCAGTCATTGGAGACGCTCACCGGGAGCTATCGAGTGGCTGCAGAGTCACCTTATAGATGTCGGAAGTAAAAAGACCAGTGTCGCGCCTAAGAAGTCGATGACTAAGCGCTCCGGACGGAAGAAATCCATGTGATGTATAATTAATTTATGTTCGAAGCCTTCCATCCACCCTGTTAAGTATTAAAATTCCCTGCCCGCGCGCCGCCTCTTTCTTTTGGTACGTTCGTAGACCAAACACACCGTTCTTCATAAAACTGAGAGAAAGAGGTAAAAATGTTTAAGCAGACGCTTATAAAATCATATAGCCATATTACCAGTTTACTGCGCGGTGCAATCCCCTTGACATTGATCTTTCTAATTATTGAGTTCTTCGACGAGTTAAATTACGCCGTGGGAGGTGCAGCGTTGCCAGCCATACGCACCGACCTGGCGCTCACCTATGCACAAATTGGCCTGCTGCTGGGCTTGCCTCACATCATTGGAACCCTTGTAGAACCGATCATCATGTTGTTGGGGGATACTCCTTTGCGTAAAACCCTGGTGGTAGGGGGTGGGGTAGCAGTTTGTGTTTCACTGTTCATGATTGCCGGAGTAAGCTCTTTTCCGGCTCTCTTGGGGGCCTTTATCCTGTCTTTCCCGGCCAGCGGAGCTTTTGTTACCCTATCGCAGGCCACATTGATGGATTTAAATCCAGGTCGTGAACCGCATATGATGGCGCGTTGGACTGTTGCCGGTTCACTTGGTGATTTGATTGGACCATTGATGCTGGCAGTTGGCCTCAGCCTGACCTTGGGTTGGCGTTGGCTTTTTATCGTTATAGGAGCTATCTGCCTGTTGCTGACATTGCTGATCTGGTCACGGCATTTTCCGAAACATCCGGCTTCGAGTATTGGGGGTTCGCCGAATAATTATATATACAGCCCTAAAAAATTGTTAGGGAACTTGTGGGAAGCAGTCCACACCTGGCGGTTAATACGCTGGATCGTGCTTCTACAGTTGTCTGACCTGCTGTTGGATGTATTTACCGGTTATATCACCCTGTATTTTACAGATGTTGTAGGCATTAGTCTGGCTCAGGCCAGCATGGTGTTGAGCCTGGTGATGCTCTCTGGGTTGGCATCCAACCTGTTGCTGATCCCACTCTTGGAGCGGTTTTCAGGTCGTACGATAGTCCGCGTCTCTGCAGGTGCTGTTGCGCTCCTCTATGTCGTATGGTTAATGGTTCCCTGGCCTCTCGCCAAGATCGCTTTTGTAGTGATTATCCGTTTGTCAACATATGGTTGGTATGAGGTGCTGCAAGGTGAAGCCTATGCTGCTGTCCCGGGTCGCTCAGGCACCGTGATGGCCATTGGCTCTATGGCGGGACTGGCGGGCGGAGTGATCGCCTGGCTCATCGGATGGATTGCCGGACAGGTCGGACTAGTCGCGGCAATGTGGTTGCTTCTTTTAGGGCCGGTCAGTCTTGTGGTATTTGTGCCGCGTCCATGGAAAGGCACAGATTTACCCCGCGCTTCGGAAGTGCGCGGTGCATAACATCTCTGAAAAATGACGGCTTGCGATCATGTTGAGGCGCTTCGTCACTCGATTTTACTTGTATTTTGGGTATGATTGATATAGGAGGATATTATGCCTGATCTAACCGAATCCATTCTTGAGCTGATCCGACTGACATCGACTGATCTACCGCCAGATGTCGAAGCCTCCCTGCACCGGGCAATCGGACAAGAGCAGCCCGGCTCTGCTGCGTACGGCGCGCTGGAGACCATCTTGCAAAACGTAGAACTATCACGCCAAAATTCCACCCCTATCTGCCAGGATACGGGTACACCGATTTTCTATGTTTATCATCCAGCAGGTTGGAGCACCCGCGCGCTCCGAGGACAGATTGAGACCGCCGTTGCCGAGGCTACCAAGCGTGCTTACCTGCGACCAAATTCGGTGAATGCCCTCACTGATAAAAACACCGGCAACAACCTGGGAGATAATTATTTTCCCACCATCCATCTCGAGGAAGTCGAGGGAGACACCCTGACCATCGAGCTCATGCTCAAGGGTGGAGGTTGTGAGAATGTCGGTGCTCAGTATTCGCTGCCCAACAGCCAGTTAGGAGCCGGGCGCGATCTGGCTGGTGTGCGAAAAGTTGTATTGGAGGCGGTACAAAAAGCTCAGGGTCAGGGTTGCGCTCCGGGTGTATTAGGAATAGCTATAGGCGGAGACCGCGGTTCATCGTATTATGCTTCGAAAGAAGTCCTTTATCGTAAGTTGGATGATGTCAATCCTGATCCCAGGCTGGCAGCTCTCGAAGAACGCCTGACTGCTGAAGCCAACCAGTTAGATATCGGTCCGATGGGTTTCGGTGGAAAAACGACTGTGCTCGGAACGAAAATCACTGGCTTGCACCGTCTTCCGGCCAGCTTCTTCGTTTCTGTCTCGTACATGTGCTGGGCTTATCGACGACGCCGGATGACGATCAAGGGTGATGTTGTGAGTTATGAATGAGAAGGAGGTCAAATGCTTGAACTAACCATTCCTCTCAGTGATGAGGCTATCCGTAACCTAAAGGTTGGTGACCCTGTTGGACTTTCGGGTGTGATGATGACCGGTCGGGACACCGTCCATAAGTGGATGATCGATACCTTTATCATGAAAATGCGTCAAACCCAGGGAGATGACCTGGAGGTCTACGAAGCGATCAAACCCTTGCTGGACAGTAGCGTAATTTATCACTGCGGTCCAGTAGTGGCGGGTTTAGAAACCGCCGAATACCGGTTTGTGGCGGCCGGTCCTACCACCAGCATCCGCGAAGAACCCTACCAGGGTGATGTGATGCGCCATTTTAATATCAAGGGTGTGATCGGAAAGGGTGGGATGGGTTCTAAGACACTCGCAGCCTGCCGGGAAGTGCCGGGTGTTTACTTCCATGCAATCGGTGGTGCGGCGTCGTTGATCGCTCAAACGGTAAAACGTGTTTTGGGGGTCTATAAATTAGATTTCGGCGTACCTGAGGCGATGTGGGTCATCGAAGTTGTGGACTTCCCGGTGGTAGTAACAATGGATTCACACGGTGGAAGCCTGCACGCCGAAATCGAACAGCGTTCTAAAGCGGTCCTGAATGAGTTGTTGGCTAAAGGATGATGTTCCTACCAGCGCGTCCATGCTTGATTATCGAATGAGATCAAAGGAACTGCTAGCAGAACTATCCATGTGTGAAGAAGCAGGCCACCTGCATTCTGATTTATAATGAGTAAAACTAAGGGATGGCATCCTATGCGAGCTGAAAACTTGATTTTAGCCGGGCGAGTGGCTTTGGTGACAGGCGCGGCGGGGGGTATGGGCAGCGCATGTGCACTGACCTATGCCCGTGCAGGGGCTACTTTGGCTCTCGTAGACCTGGATAGGGAGAGGCTCGATGAAGTTATTGCACAGGTACAGACCTTGGGTCAAGAAGCTTTACCTCTGGATGCTGATGTGTGCGACGATCAGGCTGTAAAGCGAGTCATTGAGCAGACCATTGCCAGGTTCGGAAAAGTGGATATCCTGGTCAACGCTGCTGGTATTCAGGGTCCTGGAGCACCAGTCTGGGAGGTTGATCCGAAAGCCTGGCTTCGAACAGTAGAGGTCAACTTGTGGGGTACTTTCCTTTTATGCCATGAGGTTTTACCAACCATGATCAAAAATCGCTATGGGAGGGTAATTAACGTTTCGTCCGGGGCCGGTGATCATCCCATGCCTTTCTTCAGCGGTTATGCAGCCAGTAAGGCGGCTGTCTCGCACTTTACGCGCACGATCGCCGAGGAGCTTGTGCCCTATGGGATCACAGCTAATGCCATAGGTGTGAGAGGCGTCACCCGGATGTGGCGAGATGTCCTGGAAGCGGGTTCGGGAGGTGGTACAACCACAGAGACGATCCGGGCTCAATATAACGCTGGGATGAGGCCAGAAGTCGAGGAAAATATGCCGGTTTTCCTCTTCCTGGCCTCAGATAATGCAAAGCACGTGACAGGTCAGTATCTGGAAGCTAACAGCCTGCCTTCTTATTTAGTTAAGAAGAGTGAATAATGGTATCCGAGCAAGATAATACCATATGAGTACTCGCTCTTCCTGGCACACGTAAAACGATTAATCCTAACCAGGTCATACTGAGCGAGAGTTCCCGTTCGCTTCGTTCAGGGCATGCTTTGTGAGCGTAGAATCTAGATCCTTCAGAACCAATGAATTGCTCCTCAGAGCTTGACCTGACGAAGGAAGGGATGACACTCAGATCAATAAAGGAGGAATTCTGATATGTTAAACAAAGTCGTCCTATTCGGTGAAGTTATGCTGCGCTTGACACCGCCTGGCTTTCTACGTTTTGGGCAGGCACATTCGTTTGATGTCCTCTTCGGTGGAAGCGAAGTTAATGTGGCTGCGTCACTAGCCAATTATGGGGTACCGACGGATTTCGTCTCCCGTGTGCCTGACAATGACATCGGCCTGGCTTGCTTACAATGTTTGCGCCAGTACGGTATAGGGGTGGAGCATGTCTTATTGGGTGGGGATAGGTTGGGGATTTACTACCTTGAGATGGGGGCAGCGCAGCGAGGCAGTAAGGTGATTTACGACCGTGCAAACTCTTCCTTTGCCACCCTGGAACCCAGCATGATCAACTGGAAGGAGGTTCTCGCTGGCGCGAGCTGGTTCCACGTCACGGGGATTACGCCGGCGGTATCGGCAAGTGCGGCGACTTGCAGCCTGGAGGCAGTTCGTGCTGCCAGAGAAATAGGCTTGACTGTATCGTGCGATTTAAATTACCGGAAGAAGCTGTGGAAGTGGGGAAAGAAGGCTGGTGAGGTGATGTCGGAGCTGGTCAGTTTCTGTGATCTTGTTATTGGGAATGAAGAAGATGCTGAACAGGTCTTTGGGATCAAGGCGCCAGAGACAGATGTAATGGCTGGGGAGGTTGAGGCCAGCAAGTATCACTATGTGTGTGAAGGTCTGTCTAAACGGTTTCCTGCGCTTAAGATGGTGGCGATCACTTTACGCGGATCAATATCAGCCAGTCACAACACCTGGTCAGGTGTACTTTGGGACCAGGGGGCATATTACACCGCGCCCGTGTTTGATATCACTCGCATCGTCGACCGGGTAGGAGCGGGCGATTCCTTCGTAGGTGGGTTAATATATAGCCTATTGAAGGATGAAAGCAACAAGCAGAAAGCGCTGAATTTCGGTGTCGCTGCGTCCTGCTTGAAGCACTCGATCTATGGCGATTTCAATGAGGTGACCATCGCGGAGGTGGAGGCTCTCGCCAAGGGGGAGGCTTCAGGACGGGTCAGCCGCTAAGTGAAGGTTGGTCTGCTAAAGGTATTCTCGACCTCGCTACAGATAAAGCCATCTCTACAAAGTGGTCGGGTCTCGTACAACCTCTTCAAGTATACTGGCACGCGCTTGAATAATGTCTCTCAGTTGGGGTGATATCTGGGACTCCAGTTCATGACTCAATTCCATGGCGCGCGCCCGGGCATTCTAGCTGAGAGCTGTATGCTGCAGAGCGACTGACAGTGAGCGGCATAAATGGTCAACCCTGGCATTTCATTGTCGTTGAGACCTGGGATACGCTGCGTCAACTGGGCGTATAAGCGCGAACCGGACCGTATATCGCGCAGGCGCTGCTGGCAATAGTCGTGGTGATTGATAAGACGAAATTCGCGGTATCCGATGCAAGCCGCGTGATCCAATTGATGCTGAGAACCGGACATAACTTAGCGCTTCAGCTTGTAGCCGTAAGCAGCCAGCAGG